>JANYBU010000109.1 GCA_025360665.1 Nitrospira sp. | reverse complement strand
TTCATGCAATGGGGAAAGGGTCATACCGAGGATCAGGCGATTACCGTCAGCACGCTTACATTCCACTTCGAATCGCGTCGTCGTAGACACGGCGCCATTGAGTTGCTCGTCTGATTGTTGGTTAGGATGCCAGTTGAAGACCTCGCGCCAGGGACGCCCGGCCACGTGCGAGATCGTATACCCGGTCGCTTCCTGTGCCGCTGGGTTGAACGAGGTGATGCACCCCATGGCATCGGCCGTAAATACGCCGCTGCTGATGCTATGGACGATATTCTCGTGGAAGGCTTGGAGACGGGTCAGTCCCTGCTCCTTCTCTCGCAATGATTGATCCGCCTGCTGAAGCTGTTCGGCTAAGGTTCCGCCCAGGATCCCGACGACAAGAAGGGCGAGGGCATAAACGCCGAATGTTTGAAATGTTTCAGGCACAGTCAGCCGACTCGGCGGTAACCATCCCCACCCCTGAATCAGCCCATACAACTGAATGTTCGTTAAGAAACCAAACACAATAATGCAGAAACAGGCGGTAAGAAGCCCCACTCGTCGACGGGGAACCAGACTGGCGACCGCCACCGTCATGACATACAGCACGGCGAAGGGACTCTCGATCCCTCCTGTCCTAGCCACCAACACCGTTTCAAGGAGGACGTCGATCCCGACCTGAGCCCAAAAAAATATCGTGAGAGCGAGTGGAACTGTAAGCGTACGGAGCAGAATTGCGGAAGGGATCGTCAGTGCGTAGCTGATAATAATCAGGGTGTAGAATGTTTCGACCAGCCCGCCCTTCGCGACTTGGAAGGCGAGAGACAGGCCGAGCATCAGGGTCACGAGGGCTATGCGAAGCCCCATGATCCAATGCAATCTTGTGCGCATATCATTCATGAGTGGAAGTCCACTGGACGAGAAGGAGATCGGCTGGGCATGAAGAAAGATGTGCCTCGTTCATTCTCCTAGGAGCCTGTCCGAGTAATCGGCTTCGCAAAATCTCTACGTGCACATTTGGCGTAGGATCAACGATCGCACTTCGGTGAGGGGTTCAGCTACCCCTGAAATTGGCATATTTTTGAATACTCGGACAGGCTCCTAGGATAAGGGGCCAGGAACCGTATCATCGCACATGTGATGAGGCGCCGAGTGGTTTTGCCAGAAAGGCTTAGGGCCTTCATGCTGTGAACTAGGCCTCAACTCCGTGAGAGGAACGGACTGAACGACAACCTCTATCCGATTGCAGATGCCATTTTGAAGATCGGGAGGTACATCGCAATCACGATAAACCCAATCACAATCCCCAGGAACACCATCATCGCCGGCTCAAGCAGTGCCGTCAACGAGGCAACCGCCTGGTCAACTTCCTCTTCGTAAAAGTCTGCAATTTTTCCCAGCATAGCGTCCAACGCGCCGGTTGACTCACCGACGGCAATCATATGCGTCACCATCTTCGGGAAGACCCCGCTTGCTGCCAAGGGATCGGCGATGGTCTTTCCGCCACTGATACTGACGCGCGCATTGATTAACGTTTCTTCAACAACCTTATTGCCCGAGGTTTTTGCACAGATGGTCAACCCGTCGAGTAATGGGACCCCGCTGGAGAGCAAAGTCCCAAGTGTACGGGTAAACTTGGCAACCGAGGCTTTTCTGATTAAGTCTCCAACCACTGGTAACTTGAGAAGTAACTTATCAATGACCATCCGCCCTCGAACGGTCGCATAGTATTTCTTAATACCAACGATAGTCCCCACAATAACCCCCCCAATGAGCCACCAGTAAGCGATAAAGAAGTTACTGGCGTCGATGACCACTTGCGTAGGGCCGGGCAACCCCACTTTCCCACCTGACAGTTCAAGAAACATCTTTGCAAAGATCGGAATGACAAAAAGCATGAGCACAGTGATAACAATGACGGCAACTCCCCCGATCGCAGAAGGATAGATCATGGCAGACTTGATCTGCCCTTTGAGTTTCGCCGCTTTCTCGATGTATACGGCGAGACGCGTCAAGATCGTATCGAGCAAGCCACCCACCTCACCCGCATGCACCAAGTTGACGTAGAGATCGTCGAAGACTTTAGGGTGGCGACGTAAGGCGTCCGAAAAGGTCGAACCTGCCTCCACCTGGGTCTTCACTGCCCCGACTGTCTCTCGCAGCACTTTATTCTCGGACTGGGTCGAGAGGATTTCGAGACACTGCACCAAGGGCAGACCTGCATTGATCATCGTGCCAAATTGTCGCGTAAATACGATCAGGTCTTTTTCGGTGAGACCGGACCCAAGACTTATTTTAAATCCGCCCGCGCCACCCTTCTTTTCTTCGAGGCTCGTGACGACGACGCTTTGCTTGCGGAGTTGATCCACCGCCTCATCTCGGGTTTTAGCGCTCAGCTCGCCCTTCTTGACGGCGCCTGATCTGGTTCGCCCGACATACGCAAAGGTAGCCATGCGCAACACTCACCCTTCCATGTGGCCATCGTCCTGGCCGGTTGTAGACTACAGGGAATACCTACCAGGCGAGTCTACTGGCCACCCCCAGACCTGTCAAACAAATGCATAATCTCTGCGCAGGCGGATAGGCACGCAGGCTTGAACAATCAGAACCTTAGCTGTTAATCGCACTCGTGTGCCGATAGCCTCGGTAAAGATAATGCAGCCCGGACAATAGCGTGAAGGAGACCATGCCGAATAAGAGAGGCAACATGACGGCGAGATCGATGTGACGGGAAGTCAGGAATATCACCAATACGATATAGGACAACTGGAGAAACGTGGTGCCCTTACCCAAGAAGGTGGGGGTAATATCCACGCGAGAATCTGTGAAGTGCGCCACCGCCGTTCCCAGCAACAGTATCAAGTCTCGGCTGACCACGAGGATGGTGACCCACGACGGAATCAAATGAATCATCGAGAGCGTGATGAACCCGGAGGTGAGGAGCAGCTTATCGGCCAGAGGGTCCAATACGGCCCCAAGCCGGGTGTGCTGATTTGTCACACGGGCAATCACCCCATCGAGCGCATCAGTGAGTCCGGCCACGATCAGCACGATGAGCGCCCAACCATATTTTCCCTCGACAAGTAACTCAATGTAGCAGGGAATCAGGAGAATTCTGAGGATGGTCAAGCTGTTGGGGATATTCATATCTTCCGGAACACATCGGCCTACCACAGCGGGGGGAAATAATAGGAGGGCGTTAAGAGGTTGTCAACGGCTTGCAGTCGGCACGGCCTCTCCCTATAATCGGGGCCCTGGGCCATTCCATTTGAGTGTCATGGAGGTCGTGATGAGTTCGCTCCCTCTGCTCTTCAAAAAAGAAGGACTGGTTGAAAAACACCAGGTTGAAGGAGTCGACCCGAGCGATCGCTATTTCAATCGCACAGTCCTCGTCAATCGAACGCCCTCAGGCTACGCCGCCAAGGTTATGTATGAAGCCCTGACTGTTGAGGGGCGCTCGCATCCGACCATAGCCGCTGCGGTACAAGAACTCATCGAAGCGATGCAGGGATTCGGCTTCAGCAGGATGAGGACACGCGCCAATTTCAAAGGCACGAAGTATCTCGCCGAAAAAGAAACCTGGGTCGATTACCAGGACCCAGCGTAGCCCCGACTTTTACGCGGACACAAACTCCCGATATACCAGGTCGTGAATGCGCGGGCGGAAGACCTTAATCTTCTCGTTCCTCCGGCTCGGATGTACCCGATTGGATAACAACACCACCTCCAATTCGCACAACGGATCAATCCACAGCGACGTCCCGGTGTAACCGAGATGCCCGAACGACCGCTCGGAGAAATGGGACCCCGATGAGGACGGCGCCGACGGAGTGTCCCATCCCAACGCCCAACTCGATCGAGCGGCAGATTCTTGGCGGGTCGTAAACTGCCTGACGAGTTCCCCATCCAAAATCGACTCTCCCCCATGATAGCCGCGGAGCCAGGCTCCAGAGACAGCCAGCACCGATTCGGCAGTCCCGAATAACCCTGCATGGCCCGCGACGCCACCCATCGCCGCGGCATTCTCGTCGTGCACCTCACCACGTAAGAGTCGATTGCGCCACTCGTCCTGTTCAGTCGGGGCTATTCTTGATATATCAATGGGTGATTGCGTTCGCCCTGCCGTAGGACAAAACATCAGTGGATCGGCCCGTAACGGCTGGATGATGGATACTTCGCACCAGAGATCCAGCGCCATTCCACTAAGACGCTCCACCAGAAATCCTAGCAACATGAATCCAAGGTCGCTGTAGACGCTTCGTTCCCCCCGTGTGTAGATCAACGGTTCGTCACGAATCATGTTCAGTGCCGCCTGTCCGAGGGACTGATTCCCGCCGGAACATCTCGGGACAATGTCTCGTGCTTCGAGCTGTTCGTATATCGGCCGCCACCCAGGCAAGCCTGAGCGATGGGTCAAGAGATCCCGCACCGTTGCCTGCCCGATCGGCGTCCCTTCAAGTTCGGCTAATACCTCTTGCACCGAATCCTCGAGAGCAACCTTAGTGTGCTGAATTTGGAGCAATACGGATGTGACCGTTGCCAGCGGTTTCGTGAGGGAGGCGAGATCATAGATGGTGGAGGGCTGTACGGGAAGGCCTGGGGTCTCTGACGACAGTCGTCCAGCCACAGCCACACATTGTAGTGCACCGCGCAGGCGCACCGCCAACTGGGCACCGGGGAAAACACCGTCGTCAACAGCCGATTGCAATGCCGCTTCAATGACCTGGTGGGTAGCCATAGGGAAGACAGCCTGTCACTGGTGGGGGAATCTGCTGCTGGTGGGTGGCGCGAAGCAGCCTGAGATACGCATCAGCGAACGAGAGCCGATCA
The DNA here is from genome assembly GCA_025360665.1 of Nitrospira sp. Taxonomy (GTDB): domain Bacteria; phylum Nitrospirota; class Nitrospiria; order Nitrospirales; family Nitrospiraceae; genus Palsa-1315. The sequence goes on along the minus strand of JANYBU010000109.1, from coordinate 17,010 downwards.
GGTCGAACACGTCACAGCACCGAGCTCGACTCTCCTTCGAGCTTCTCCTCCGATGCAGTTGCGGCGTCATGGAACGCTTCCTGTTCTTCCACCTCCAACATCCGCTCGAACATCCGCAACGACGCGCGCAACCGTTCAACCATGAGCAGTCGCTGTTTCTGAAGCGACGAGAGGTCGCGCTGCGTATCGGTCAGCTCGACCTTGGCCTGACGGATCAATTCGCCGGCCTTCAACTCAGCCTCCTTGATGACGAGATCCGCCTCCCGTTGGGCATTCCGTTTCACATCCTCTGCCAGCGACTGCGCCGACAGGAGGGTGCTCGACAATGTCGCTTCCGTTCGCTTCAGTTCAGCGAGCTGCTGTTCCAGAAATATGATCTTTTCTCGCTGAACCGCATGGTCTCGATCCAACGATTCGACTGTCTGTGCCAGTTCTTCAAGGAAGCGATTGACCTCTTCCTTGTCGTACCCGCGAAAACAGACCTTGAACACCATTTGCTGGATATCGAGCGGTGTAATTTTCATGGCACCTCCCCAATACTATGTCCGTCCATGGCTACTGCGATCTGAAGTAGCGAAGGTACGATGGCCCTCTGAAGAAATACCAGAATCAGTATGAGAACAAAAGTAGAGAGATCAAATCCTAAACGCGTACCGACTATTCGGCGAATTGGAGCCAATGCTGGCTCAGTAACCTTTTCCAGAAACTGCACAATAGGGTTCCATGGGTCAGGATTGACCCACGAGATGAGCGCGCGAGCAACGACAACATATATATAGATTTCTAAAACATAATGGATAACCGTTGCCAATGCGCTCAGGACATTGCCCATGATAAACATCAGCGCCCCAACTCCTTCGATCGTGTGGTGGCCGCTTCGACCGCCGCCATCAGCGCGGCACGGAATCCTCCCTGCTCGAGCTGATGAAGTCCGGCGATGGTCGTGCCTCCTGGAGACGCCACCCGATCTTTCAGTTGAGCGGGATGCACCCCTGATTCCAGCACCAAGCGAGCCGCGCCGAGCACCGTCTGGGCAGCAAGAAGTTCGGCAGTCTGCCGCGGCAAGCCCATCATCACCCCCCCATCCGCCAGCGCTTCAATGGCCTGAAATACATAGGCCGGCCCACTGCCGCTCAGTCCGGTCACGGCATCCATCAATCGTTCCTCAACAAGCACCACTCGGCCGACAGCTTCGAATATCGTTCGAACCAGCCGAACATCATCGTCGGAAACTCCGGCACCCATCGCAAGAGCGGTCATACCCTCCCGGACCAATGCCGGAGTATTCGGCATCGCTCGGACCACTCGCATCGCTCCTCCAGCCTGTTCTGCAATTATCCGAATCGTGCCCCCCGCCACAATCGATATCACGAGGGCATGGGCCAGGGTCGGACCAAGCTCACTGAGTACAGCGTGAAGCGTCTGAGGCTTCACCGCCAAGACGACTACATCCGCCCAGGAGACCGCCTCACGGTTGGCGGGACCAACCCGAATACCGAACTGACTCTTCAAGCGATCACGGCGCTCAGCGACGGGATCCGTCGCCCATATCGACTCAGCGGGGCACACCTGCCCTGATAGGAGACCGCCGATCATGGCCTCAGCCATCTGGCCACCACCGATGAACGTGATCTTGCTCGTGATCGTTGGGCTAGGCATGCCGCGCTCCAAAAATAGCCGTGCCCCCCCCCACCATCGTGGCTCCCTCTTCGACTGCGACGTGATAATCGTTCGACATACCCATCGAGAGTCCTTTAAAGAGACGGTACCGATCGATTGGCGTGAGAGGCGCAGCGCCAACCCACGCGGACGACGGAAGTAGGGACCAGCCTGTTCCGGACCGCTGGTTAGGAAGTGGAATTGCCATAAGCCCTTTCACTGCCACATGGGGCAATGCCCCCAAGCTCAGCATCGCTCCGTTACGCTTATCCAGAAGAAACCCGGCCTTCGTCGCCTCCCTTTCGAGATTCACTTCTAACCGGATGCTCAAAAAGGCCGTCCAGCAAGGCCGCAGCGAGTGAGGGACCGAGGCGTACCCTCTGGGGTACGTTGAGGGTCTGAACGATGCGAGAACGTTGCTGGCGGACTTTTTCAGCATCCTGTTATTGTGCTACACGTGGAGACCATCGAAGCTCTAGCGTATCCAAATAGTTTTTCCGCAGCCTGCTAAATAACACCGCTTTGGTCTGCCCCGCTTCCCTCCCCGTCGGTCTTTCTCCTCGACAAGTTCGAGGCTATCGACCGAATGGATCAGGTCGAAGCCCCCACGCGACGAGGCGAACACTCCCCTCCGCCCATCTAGATTGCTGAGTCGCATACCGGATCCGCTCGAACACGAACCGAATATTCTCACCGATTGAACCACCAGCCCGTAGGTCCATCTCATCTGATCAGCTACAGCTGAAACACCGTCTCTCGGAAGTATTGTACCGAAACCGCATGACAAATGTCAGCGCATGCAGCCAGGCCAGATACTACCGGCTGGAGATAAGCGTAATCCCACTGACCATCGTCCCGTTCACACGGCCTTCCCGTCGATATGAATAAAAGAGTTGATCGTGGCAGATCGTGCAGAGATTCACCGCCGACACAGAGGGTGCAGACACACCCTGCTCCTCCGCTTGCCGACGTATCAAGGCCTTGAGATCCAGTCGAGCCTTGTGCCCTCGATAGTCCCGCACAACTGACTGCCAATCGGACAAGCCCACTCGAAGTTGGTCGAGCACCGGATCGTCCACTTCATAGCAGCAGGGACCGGCCGAGGGTCCAATACTGACTCGCAGATCCGAGCGCGTCGATCCGAATCTGGTCTCCATCAGCGTAATGGTCTTCGGAACAATCCCGGCGACAGCGCCCCGCCAACCAGCATGAATCGCCGCCACGACACGCCGACGGGGATCATGCATGAGCACGGGGACACAATCCGCCGTACGCACCGCCACCGTCACGCCGGGTTGATCGGTCACCAGCGCGTCCCACCCGCCGGAGAACTGATCTGCCTTGGTGAGTGGACGATCCACCACCAAGGCATCGGTCCCATGTACTTGCTTGACGGACAGCAGCCAACCACGTCCCTGCGCCCCGGACTGACGAGCGGGCACTCCTACATCGAGTGCCAGCGAGTCTGCATGACGGCGCGTGCCGAAGAAATGTCGGACGCCGTCGCGCGCGGACGCGAAGGCAGGAACCGTGATGACCGCTGCACTCATGGCCATACTCCGCTGAGAATACTCACTTCTACAGACCTATCGATTCAGTCGACCTGCTTGCGCAGGAACGTGGGTACATCCCACTCATCATCAGCAGCCGCTGCAACTCGCTCCATCGACTCTCTTCCCTCTCCCATACGCCGCAAGAAGGTCGGACGGTCGAGATCTTTGAAGGGCCGCTCCGCATACGATCGTTCTCCCATCGTCTGACCGGCACCGGTCGTCGCCTGTTGCCCATTGCGTGATGTCCGAGCCGCAGCCACAGGAATCGTAGCAGGCTGCTCCTCCCGTTCAAATCCGGTGGCAATTACCGTGACGACCAGGTCGTCGCCCATATCGGGGTTGATCACCTGTCCGACTATGATATTGGCTTCAGGATCGGCTGTCTGCTGGACAATCGTAGCCGCTTCCTCGATCTCGTGTAGCGACATGTTGGGTCCGCCGGTGATATTCAACAACACTCCGCGCGCGCCCTCGACACTGCCTTCCTCTAATAACGGACTGCAAATCGCCTTCTGCGCCGCTTCGATCGCGCGATTCGTCCCGCGCGCCACGCCCATCCCCATCACGGCGCGACCCGTATGCGACATCACGGTGCGGACATCGGCAAAGTCCACGTTCACATGGCCGGTAGTCGTGATCACATCCGCTATCCCTTGAATGGCCTGTCGGAGGACATCATCGGCCACCTTGAAGGCTTCGAGCAACGGCGTGGATTTATCGACGATGCCCAGTAAACGCTGATTCGGAATGATGAGCAACGTATCCACATGGCGACGGAGGTCACGAATCCCTTCATCCGCATGAATCATCCGGCGATGACCTTCGTACGTAAATGGTTTCGTCACAACCCCGACCGTCAAGATGCCGAGTTCGCGCGCGATGCTTGCCACGATCGGCGCTGCACCGGTCCCAGTTCCACCGCCCATTCCCGCAGTCACAAACACCATGTCCGCGCCTTCAAGACACTCCCGAATCTGATCTTTGCTTTCTAACGCCGAGTCCTTTCCGACTTCCGGCTTCGCCCCGGCGCCGAGTCCCCTGGTCCGCTCAGGACCCAGTTGCACCTTATACGACGCCCGCGACCGATCCAACGCCTGCAGATCGGTATTCGCCGCGATGAAATCAACCCGCGCCAATCCGGACATGATCATGGTGTTAATGGCGTTGCACCCGGCGCCACCAACACCGATCACTTTGATCCGAACGGGGGACACCACATCCTCTTCAAATGAAAACATCAGGACACCTCCCTTGATAAAATCCGCGTCACGGCCATCCGCCTCGCGCAATGGTTAAAAGAACTCGAACATCCAGGACTTCATACGATCGAATACCTTATGCAACGGCCGTCCGCTGCGCAGACCAGCCGTGGCCATCTCCTCAGCATGGTGCCGGGCGTGGAGTAACAGGCCGACACCCGTGGCATGCATGGGATTACTGACGATGTCGCGAAGCCCTCCAATCCCACTGGGTGCGCCGCGACGAGCCGGAAGATTCAAGACCTGCTCTGCCGCATCAGGCATCCCTTCCAACAACGAAGTTCCGCCTGTAATTACCACCCCTGCCCCCAGCATGCCCTCGTAGCCGGCGCGCACGATTTCCCGACGAACCAGCTCGAATATTTCTTCGACCCGCGGCTCAAGAATCTCGGCAATGTCACGACGCGAAAACGTCCGCGCGGAACGGTCCCCGACCGACGGGACCTCCACTGTTTCGTGGCCCTGCACCAATCCTGTGCGGGCGATTCCGCGCTGCAGCTTGATTTTCTCGGCTTCGGTCTGAGAGGTCAGCAACCCGATTGCGAGATCCTTCGTCAGGTTCTGCCCACCGATCGGCAAGACCGCGGAGTGCCGAATACTCCCATCGAGGAAAATCGCGAGGTCGGTCGTCCCACCACCGAGATCGACCATGACGACCCCCAAGTCGCGCTCTTCCTGGCTGAGGACGGCCTCACTGGAAGCCAAGGGCTGCAGCACGATATCCACGACATCAAGCCCCGCGCGATTCACACACTTGATGATGTTCTGCGCTGAGGTCACGGCACCGGTAATCACATGCACGTTGACTTCGAGACGGTTTCCGGACAGACCCAACGGCTCCCGAACCCCCTCCTGCCCATCCACCATGAATTCACGAGGCAGCACATGAAGAATCCGTCGTTCATGCGGGATGACTGCCAGAGTCCGCGCGCTCTCGATCGCACGCTGGATGTCTTCCCGCGTAACCTCTGCCTTCTTGAGTGCCACGACCCCCTTGCAGTTCTCCGCGGAGATGTGGCTGCCGGCGATGCCGGTATAGACGGAATTGATCTGGACCGCCGCCATCAGCTCGGCTTCCTCGACCGCCTTCTTAATCGATTCCACCGTACTCTCAATATCGACCACGACGCCTTTGCGGAGCCCTCGAGACGGGCTGGATCCGACCCCGATGATATTGAGCGTCCCCTCATCGGTGATTTCCGAAACTATGGCGCAGACCTTCGTGGTCCCGATGTCCAATCCCACAAGAATCTGATCACGCTTCGCCACAGCCCTCACACCCTTTCACGCACAATGACACGGTTGTCGTAGCGCAGATCAATCTCGGTCACCTCGCGCTTCCGACCATCGAATGAGGCAGCTTTGAATGATGGTTTCACTTTCTCGAATCGCTCCCACTGGTCAACCAGAGAATCGTCACCAAACTGGAATCGCATTCCATTGGCTGATGCCACCACATTCGAGGGATTCGCGAGATCGACTTCAACCCGCCCGTCGAGTGTATTGGCGATGAGCTTGGCCAGCACAACCCCGGACTGAACCGCATTGCGGACGCGTGCCTCGCCGCGCTGAAGGGACTGAGGCTCCAGCCCGGTCAACAACGGCAGCGTCTGGTCATCCTGCTTGCCCAACTTGGCAAGGAGGTATCCGCTCTCATCGCTCAACCAATAGTCCGCGCCTGTCCGAATAATGGCAGCTGGCGTGCGCTCCAATACGGTGATATGCAGCAAATGCGGTGGCCTGCGTTCGACCGTCGCCTCCTTGATCCAGGCATGCGTCCGCACTCGCTCGGCAAGAAATGCTGTACTGACTTGATGCATCCCCATGCCGGGCTTCAAGACGAGCCGCTCCAACACTTCCGGCTTCGTCACATGATGAATCCCCTCAACCTCTACCTCGCGGATTTCCAGCCAGCCCTGAAGAACCGGCCCCATCTCTTGCGTAACCATGGTCAGCCCCCAAGCCAACACCGCAAGACCGACGATCCATTGCCCCACGCGCAGCGCACATCGTCCCCGCGAGAAGAGTCTCTCTTGACGCGCCTGTTGCCGCTGATCCGAGACCTGACTGGCACGCGCGCCCTTCCATTGATTCAGCCGAGGGCCGATTGCACGCACCGCTCGCTTTCGCAACAACACCTTCATGGTATGCTCCCTTCCACAGACGGACGGTCGGGGCGGGCTGCGCGAACGAGTGCGGACTCGAGAATCCGTTCGGTCAGCTCGTCATAATCAATCTTGGCCTGCGCCGCCGCCATCGGCAGTAAACTCGTTTCGGTCATGCCCGGCACCGTATTAATCTCCAACACCACAGGACGGCCACGCGGGGTGATTCGGAAATCGACTCGGGCCGCACCTGCACAGCCCAGCACCTCATAGGTGCGCAGCGCCAACGTCCGAATCTGCAGGGTCACCGCCGCGGTCAAGGGCGCAGGACAGAGATACTGCGTTTTTCCCTTTTCATACTTCGCCGCAAAATCGTAGAAACCCCCTGGCGCGACAATTTCCACGGCAGGGAGCACCAATGGAGAAACATTGTGCCTTCCAATGATCGACACCGTGATCTCATGCCCAGGAATGTAGGCCTCGACCATCGCCTCCTCGTCATAGCGATGGGCCAGGGCTAGGGCGTCACGCCATTGCGCAGGCTTCCGCACGATGGTGACGCCGATGGTGGACCCTTGCGACGCAGGCTTCACTACGACGGGCCAGCGCAATTTCGCCGCTCGCATCACGGTGGCGCGTAAGACCTTCTCCCCGCGCCTCACGACCGTGCCGGCCGGCACAGGAATGTGCGCTGAGGCCAAAAGCGTTTTCGTGGTGACTTTATGCATGCCGACCGCACTGGCTTGGATCCCGGACCCGGTGTAGGGAATGCCCAGGGTTTCCAAGAATCCTTGAATCGCGCCGTCTTCCCCGCCTGGTCCGTGCAACGCGAGAAACGCCAGGGAGATCTTCTGGTCGTGCAAATCCTGAGAGAGCGTTGGTCCGACATCGATGGCCACGGCGTTGTAGCCGCGTCGAACCAGCGACCGATGCACCGCGGCGCCCGTCCGGAGCGACACATCGCGCTCGGCCGATTGCCCACCCATCAGCACCCCGATACGGGCACGGGTCAGAAGGGGTCGCTCTGTCAGACGATGCTTGCTCATACCGCTACGGCTCTCCTACGATTTTGAGTTCAAGCTCTAACCGCACACCCGCCTGACGACGAATCGCGCTGCGGACCTTTCCAATCAGCGCCATCACATCCGCAGCGCGCGCCTGCCCCCGATTCACCATGAAATTGGCATGCTTCATCGATACTTCCGCATCGCCGACGCGTCTCCCCTTGAGGCCAGACGCCTCAATCAGTCGGCCGGCAGAATCGTTCGGAGGGTTCTTGAATACACAACCCGCGCTCGGCATCGCGAGTGGCTGCGTTTCCCGTCGATAGTGGAGGTAGTCCTTGACCACTCGCTCAATCTCCGATCGGACCCCTTGCTTCAACTCAACCCACACCCCCACGACGATGCCGCGTGGCAGCAGGGCCCGACGATACTCGAATTTCACCTGGGCTGCCTCCACGTCCACGACCTGGCCCTTCATGTTCACCATGCGAACAGCCTTGATCGAATCCTTCATTTCCCCGAGCTTCGTACCGGCGTTCATCACCACACAACCGGCCACCGTACCGGGAATTCCCGCCGCCCATTCCAATCCCGCGAGAGAGTGACGGATGGCGTACCCGATCAACGTCGGCATCCCGACTCCCCCTTCGGCATACAGAACTGCGCCCGATTCCTCTTTGATGGCCCGCAGCCGCACCAGACTGACCACGATGCCGCGGATTCCCCCATCTCGGATGAGCAGATTCGTCCCACCCAGGACGAACAACGGAATCTTGCGTGCGCGCGCCTGCTGGACCACCAGACAGACCTCCTCAATATCAGCCGGTTCAACCACGACATCTGCCGGCCCTCCGATCTTGAACGAGGTGTACTCTCGCAACGGAGCCTGGAAAGACACAGATCCCCGGAGACCTGCCACCGCAGCCCGCACGTCTGCCTGCGTAAATCGCGCATGCACTCTCGCCGCTGTCGTGACACGCTGACTACCTCGCTTCATGGCATCATGCAGTGGGGGTCAATCGGGCCAACAGTCCAAGCCCCGTCTTCCAAATGTCCCCCGCCCCTAATGTGATGACGAGATCACCAGATTTCAGATGGGGCAGTACCTGATCCACCAACATGTCTTTTTGTTCCACAAAGGTCACAGACGGATGGCCTGCTGCACGAACAATGTCGGCTAACTTGGCTCCGGACACCCCGGGAATCGGCTGCTCGCCTGCCGCATAGATGTCCGTCAAGAACAATACGTCTGATTGGTCGAACGCCTTCGCAAAATCCTCCAACACGTCCCGCGTCCTGGTATAGCGATGCGGCTGGAACAGCACCACCAACCGCCGGTCCCCCCAGCCTTGCTTCGCCGCGGCCAAGGTGGCCTTGATCTCAGTCGGATGATGCCCGTAATCGTCCACGACCATGATCCCATTGGCTTCCCCTCGCAGATGAAACCGACGCTCCACCCCCGTATAGGCCGCCAATGCTTTCCTGATGAGGTCTACCGGCACATCTAATTCGATCCCGATCGCGATCGCCACGAGCGCATTGGAAACATTGTGTCGGCCCGGCACAGTCAGGCGGAACGGGCCCAAATTGCGCCCACGGAACTGCGCCCGAAACTCGGCGCCCCATTGGTTCAAACTGATCTCTGTCGCAAAGAAGTCCGGCGTGACACCCTCACACTCTTGGAGCCCGTAGGTCTGATAGCGCTTCACGATATTTGGAAAGAGTGCCCTGAGCCGATCATCGTCTGCACACAACACGGCCAGCCCATAGAACGGCACCTTATTGATAAACTCGAGAAAGCACTCGTTGATGCGCTCCATGCTGCCGTAGTGATCGAGATGTTCCCGGTCGAGATTCGTGACCGCGGCGATGGTCGGAGACAGACGGAGAAACGACCCGTCACTCTCATCCGCTTCCGCCACGAGAAGATCGCCTCGACCAAGACGGGCATGACTCCCCAGCGCATTCACTTTGCCCCCGATCACCATGGTGGGATCCAACCCCCCCTGCGCCAGCACGTTGGCCACCATCGACGTCGTCGTGGTTTTTCCGTGAGCACCGGCAATGGCGACCCCGAACTTCAGTCGCATTAACTCCGCGAGCATCTCGGCCCGAGGAATCACGGGAATCTGCTTCGCCTTGGCCGCCACAACCTCGGGGTTCCGTGCCGATACGGCAGAGGAGATGACGACAACTTGGGCCTCCCCGACATTTGATTCCTGATGGCCGACAAAGATGCGTCCGCCAAGCTCTTCCAATCTCCGCGTCGTATCGGAGGCCTGCAAATCCGAGCCCGTCACTTTGTACCCCAGCGTCAACAGCACTTCGGCAATGCCGCTCATCCCTGATCCCCCGATTCCGACTAAGTGAATCTGTTGCGTCTTGCGAAACATTGGCGCTCGCCTTACTCCACCAACAACCGGTGGATACGAATGTGATTCTTGTCCACGTTGGCCAATTCCATTAGACTCCTGCCGCTCCGACAAACCGGTTGACATCATGATGAATCCCCATGAGTGCGTAGCATTCTCGGACAATCACCTCAGCCGCATCGATTCGTCTCATCGATAGACTGGCCGCCCCCATCACCCGCAATCGCTCCGGATCCCTGAGAATGGTTGCTACCGTGCGAACCAGCATGGATCCCGTGAGAGACGATTGCGGGATCACCACGGCAGCCCCGGCTGCTTCCATAACTTTGGCATTCCGCGTCTGGTGGTCGTAGATGGCGGACGGTAGCGGAATGAGGATGGCGGGCTTTCCGCATGTCGTGAGCTCCGCCACCGTCATGGCACCGGCTCTCGCCACCACGAGATCCGCCTGCCGTAATGCCGCAGGCATGTCATAGAGAAACGGCATGACTTGCGCCTCGATGTCGGCACGACGATACGCCTCGGCCACCCGAGCATAGTCAGACTCACCGGTCTGATGTGTTACCGTGAGATCTGGCAGCTGCATCTTCAGTTCTGGCAATCCTTCCATCACCGCTGTATTCATCGCCTTCGCACCCTGGCTCCCGCCGAAAATCAGGAGATGGAACGGTCCTGACTTCTTCTGGCTCTGCTGAATACCCTCCAGGAACGCCTTGCGAATCGGAGTCCCCACCACCCGCACCTTAGATCGAGTGAACGAGTCGGCCGCCGACTCGAATGCAAGAAATACGCGTTGCGAGAACGGCCCCACCGCTTTATTGGCCATGCCGGGATTCGCATTCGGCTCAAGAATCACGCGCGTCACCCCGGTGAATGCTGCAGCAAGAAGCATCATCGGACTCGTATACCCGCCGACCCCGATCACCAGATCAGCCCGTCTGGTTCGTAGGATCCGCAGGCACTGCCACAAACTGACCGGCAGCGCGCACAACCCTTTCACCACCCCGAACAGCCCCTTGCCCATCACCGGCTGGGCACCGATCAAGGCTAGATCGAATCCCTCGTGGGCGAGCACGTTCGATTCAAGTCCACGCGCCGTCCCCACGAAGAGCACCTTGGTCGTGGGATCGCGCCGGAGAAACTCTCGCGCCAACGCCACAGCCGGATAGAGATGGCCACCGGTTCCTCCTGCGGCAATGACGATCGTCATTCGTGCTCCGACCCACCACGTCCGCCTCGAGACCCGCCGGCATGCCGGTCCCGAGAAATACTGAGCAAGATCCCTACGCCGATCAGACTGACCACCAGCGACGACCCTCCGTAGCTGACGAACGGCAAGGTGAGCCCTTTCGTCGGCAAGAGCCCGGTCACCACCGCCGCATTCACCAACGCCTGGCCGCCGATCAACAAGGTAATGCCCATGCCCAGGTAACGGCCGAACGGCACCCGCGCGCGCGCAGCGATCTGAAACCCCCGCCACACAAAAAATGCAAACAGCAGGATCACGGTGGCGGTCCCGATAAGCCCCAGTTCTTCGCCGACCAGCGCCAGAACAAAGTCTGTGTGCGCCTCCGGAAGGAAGTAGAGCTTCTGTTTGCCCTCGCCCAATCCCACCCCGAACGGACCGCCGCTGCCGAAGGACAAGAAGGATTGCGTGATTTGGAACCCGGCGTCCGAGGCATCCTTCCACGGAGCAAGAAACGTCATGAGACGCTGGCGTCGATAACTGGAACCAAGAACCAGCACCAGCACGACCGGAATCGCGCAGAGGCCTAAGGCCAAGAGATGGGAAACTCGCGCGCCAGCGAGAAAACACATCCCGACCGTCACCAGTCCGAGCACCACAACCGTCCCAAGATCCGGCTCGAGCAGCACCAGTCCGCTCAGCAGACCAATTACGATCAGGGCCGGCAGAAGACCATCGCGAAACAACGTAATCTTGTCCCCTTTTTTGGCCAAATACGCCGCCATATATATGACCGCCACGAGCTTGATCATTTCCGCCGGCTGAACCGAGATGGGTCCCCACCGCAACCAGCGCCGCGCCCCCTTGGCCGCCACACCAAGCGACGGCACCAGCACCATGACGAGCAACAGCAACATGCATGCCAACATCGGAATGGAGAGCTTCTTCCAGAGCGTGTAATCGAGTCGCGACGTGAGATGCATCAACAGAAAGCCGAACGCGAGCCAGGCGATCTGCCGCTTCAGAAAAAACCCAGAATCCTGAAACCGGTTGCCCGCCACGATAGCGCTCGCGCTGAACACCATGACGAGTCCCACTAATGCCAGGATCATGGTGACCGCCAGGAGCGTGTGGTCCGCCGCCACCCGCTGCTTGCCCGCTCGATGGCTGCTCTGGGACCATGGGAGCGCCAGAGTCCCTGCTGATCGATGCGCCATTACTCAGAACCGCCCCTCCCTCGCCTTGCACGTCACGCCGGTAAAGCATGAACCAATGCCTTGAATTGACGACCACGGTCTTGATAGTCCGCAAACATGTCGAAGCTGGCACAGGCCGGGGACAACAACACGACGTCACCCGGCGAGGCCCCCTGCGCCGCAAGATCCACAGCGTCCCGCAAGGCGGCGGCCTCGGTCATCGTGGCGACACCCTCCCAGGCCCGCCGCAACAGCGGCGCCGCTTCTCCAATTAGAATCACGTGCGTGACCCGCCGACCGATCGCCTGGGCAAGTCGCGAAAAGTCGCCGCCCTTATCCCGTCCGCCCGCAATGAGCCAAATCGGTTGATCGATACTCTCCAACGCTTTGAGCGTGGCATCGACATTCGTACCCTTCGAATCGTTCACAAATCGGACCCCTCGACGCTCGCGGACGATCTCAAGGGCATGTTCGAGTCCGGGAAACGTCGCGAGGACGCGACGAATCGCATCGAGAGGACATCCGCACAGCACGGCATAGGTCGCGGCCGCCATGACATTGCCCACGTTGTGGTTACCGATGATGCGGATCTCGCTTCGACCGCAAATCTCCTGCCGTACACCGGTGACCGTCGTCACGATCCGGTCCCCTTCGAGGTAGGTCCCCCCGGACAAATCAGCGCCGATCGTCGACGCGGTCGTAAACCCCAGGCGTTTCGCACGGACGCGATGTCGAAGCCCGGCCACACGGTCATCGTCAAGGTTGAACAGGGCAAAATCAGACGTGGTTTGATTCTCGAAGATTCGCTGTTTCGCCGCGACGTATTCATCCAGCGACTCATAACGATCTTGGTGATCGACTGTGACGTTGAGCAAGGCGGCGATCCAGGGGTGGAACCGATCGATCGTTTCCAGCTGAAAACTGGAGACCTCGACGACGAGATAGTCGTACGGACTCGGCTTCCCGGCCTGGCTGGCGCGAAGGTCTTCCACCGCCGCTTCGCTCAAGGCGGTGCCCAAATTACCGCCGACAAATGCCCGCTTGCCGCTCTCGGCGAGAAACTTTCCAATCAGAGTCACGGTGGTGCTCTTACCGTTAGTTCCGGTGATCGCAAGGAGCGGGCTCCTGAGGAACTGCGAGGCCAACTCCAATTCACTGATCACCTTCACCCCGCGCCGACGCACCGTTTCAAGCGGGGCCAACCGATAGGGCACTCCCGGACTGATCACGACCAGATCCGCCTCATTGAGCGACGATTCGTATTGCGCCCCGACGGTTACGCCGACGTGATCGCGGTCGATGGCGAGCAAGACCGCCGTCAGTTCCGCGGGTTCCTTGCGATCGGCCACCGTGACACGTGCTCCCGCCGCCTGGAGCAACCGGCAAGCCGCCATACCGCTCCTGGCAAGCCCCATCACCGTGACACGTGCTCCCGCAAGTTCCACTGCTGCTACTCCCACCATGCCATCACCGGAGCTTTAAGGTACTCAGACTCAACAAGGCCAATAGGATGGCAATGATCCACAAGCGCACCACAACCTTGGGCTCCTCCCATCCTTTCATCTCAAAGTGATGATGGATAGGCGCCATAAGAAAAATACGCTTCCCGCGCGCCTTGAACGAGATCACCTGAAAAATGACCGAGACCGCTTCGATCACAAAGACTCCGCCGACCATCAGGAGCAACAACTCGTGCTTACTGATCACAGCGACCGTGCCCAACGCCGCTCCCAGCGGAAGAGAGCCCACATCCCCCATGAACACGGAGGCCGGATAGGTGTTGAACCACAGAAACCCCAGACTCGCCCCCAGAATGGCGGCAGTGAACACCGCGAGTTCACCTGCGCCTTCGATGTGTTGAATGAGAAGATAGTCAGACATGAGTCGATGGCCGACGATATAGGCCACGATCGTATAGGCCAACGCCGCGATCATGACAGGTCCGACCGCTAATCCGTCTAGGCCATCTGTGAGATTGACGGCATTGGAACTCCCGACAATGACCAGGACAGCAAAAGCGACATACAACCAGCCAAGATCCGGAACGATATTCTTGAAAAACGGGATACTGAGCTTGGTCGTATAGCCGGGCAGGGAATAGAGGACCAGCGCAATCGCCAAAGCCACCGCCACTTGCGCCGTGAACTTCTGCCCCGCCGACAACCCCTTCGATTTAGCCTTGATGAACTTGAGATAGTCGTCGGCAAATCCAATCGCCCCAAACCCCAACGTGGCAGCGAGCACAAGCCAGACGTAGGGCTTCTCGATGTCGGCCCAGAGGAGCGTCGAGAGGACCACGGCGAAGAGGATAAGAATTCCGCCCATGGTGGGCGTGCCGCTCTTCGCCAGGTGATGTTTAGGACCGTCGTCTCGAATCTGTTGACCCAGCTTTAATTCTTGTAATTTTCGGATCACCCATGGGGCCAGAACAAAGGCGATCAAGAACGCTGTCACCGCTGCATAGATGATCCGAAAGCTCAAATACCGAAAGACGTTCAGGAATGAATATTCCGTATGAAACGGGTACAGCCAGTTGTAGAGCATGCCGTCTTTACCTTAAATTAACCCTATCCGTCTGACCGAATCTTGCGTGGGAGGGACGCCAACTCCTTACGATGCCTGCTTGATGACTGCCCTCATCCCCGTCAGAGCGTGCACAACCTGTTCCATCTTCATGCCACGAGAGGCTTTCACCAACACCACGTCACCCTGCCGCACGATCCTCTTGAGGTGATCAGCCGCAGCCGCCGCATCGACTACTTCGTCGATCTGCGAACCTGTCATCCCGCCCCGCCGAGCTCCTTCCGCTATGTCCCGACCCAACATCCCGCAGACGATCAGCCGCGACAACCCCTGCGTGGCAAGAAACTGTCCAACGTCCCGGTGCATCTGGTCTGTCTCAGGGCCGAGTTCAAGCATGTCTCCCAACACGGCAATCCGTTCCCGTGCAGGACTCCACTGTGCCAACAATTGGAGGGCCGCTTTCATCGACGCGGGGTTGGCGTTGTAGCAATCGTTGACGATATGGACGCCACGATGGGTCACCACCTGCGACCGCATCGCGGCAGGACGGAATCGACCTAGCCCTTGGATAATCATCGAACCGGACAGGTTCAACGCAGCACCCACCGCCGCTGCGGCGAGCGCATTGATGACGTTGTGAACCCCGTGTACCTTCATGCGAACGATCGTGGAACGGATTTTCCCAGGGAGGTGCAAGCGAAAGGTCGTGCCGTGGCGTACATCGGACACAACCCGGCTCGCGCGGATATCCGCCATCTCTGAAAATCCGAACGACATCACACGACATTGCGCACGCACGGCAAGGTAGTCAAAGTAGGGATCGTCGGCATTCAACATGATCATGCCATCGGACGGAAGCAGGTCCAGCAATTCTGCCTTCGCTTGCGCCGATCCTTCCATGCTTCTGAAGAACTCGAGGTGATCAGGCCCAATATTGGTAATCACTCCTATCGTAGGCCGGACAATCTCACAAAGCCTGGTCGTCTGCCCCTGTTGATCTACCCCCATCTCAATGACAGCGGCTTGATGGCGGGCCGTAAGCCGAAACAGAGTGGAGGGCACGCCGATCCGATTGTTGAAATTCCCCTCAGTCTTCAATACCGGCCACCGCTGAGCCAACACGGCCGCCACCATTTCTTTGGTCGTCGTCTTGCCGTTGCTCCCGGTCACCGCCACCACAGGAATATTGAACCGACTGCGATAGTGCGTCGCTAACTGCTGGTAGGCAAACAACGGGTCGCGCACGCCCAAGAGAAAAGGCAACGATCGCCCCTCGGTCCGGCGCATCGCAGCGATGCCTGGAGGAAGTTGATACTCATCATGAACGATGGCTCCCGCGGCTCCCTGTTCGAGCACGGCCGGCACAAACTCATGCCCATCAAATCGATCGCCTCGAAGCGCGACAAAGAGATCGCCAGGGCGAATCGATCGGGAGTCCGTACCGATCTGTCTGATCCGTCGCTTCCTCGATAGCGAGTCCTGTCCCGTGAGGACTTTCACGCTGATGACTTCTCGTAACTCATCGACCGTAAAAATCCCCCTCGACTCCTCACCTTGCGTCGACCTGGTTATGGTCTGAACTCTCATGCACAGCCCCGCAATTTCTGAATCGCCTCGCGAGCCACTTCACGGTCGTCAAAATGAAACTTTTGGGCGCCGATAATTTGATAATCTTCATGCCCTTTCCCGGCGATGAGCACCATATCGCCTCGTCGCGCTTCTTGGACGGCTGCGCCGATGGCTTCGCGGCGATCCGGCACCAAGTGATACTGCACATGATTGCGGCGTGCGAGCGCATCACGCACACCAATCTCCACTTCATGGAGGATCGTCATCGGGTCCTCGGTTCGAGGATTATCGGAGGTCAAGATCACCACGTCGCTATATTCCACGGCAGCGCGCCCCATCTTGGGCCGCTTGCCTCGATCCCGGTCACCACCACACCCGAACACGGTAATAATGCGATCAGTCTTCAATGTACGGGCTGCCGTGAGTAACCTGACAAGCGCGTCTTCTGTATGAGCGTAATCGACGACGACAGTAAAATCCTGCCCTGACAAGATCCGCTCGAAGCGGCCGGGAACATTGGTGAGATGGGTGGTCGCTTCGCGAATCTGATCGATTGTCGCTCCGTCGTGTAGCGCCACCCCGAT
>JANYBU010000074.1 GCA_025360665.1 Nitrospira sp. | reverse complement strand
TGGCGCGGCAATGGATTCCGTGATGCGTTTCGCCACCACGAGGATGTTCTGTTCGGAACAGACCCCTTCTAGAATAATCGTGAATTCGTCCCCGCCCATCCGGGCCACGGTATCGACTTCCCTCACACAGGTCTTGAGTCGTTCAGACACGGCCTTAAGTAGTTCGTCGCCCATGTCGTGGCCGAAGGTATCGTTCACCGCCTTGAATCGATCGAGATCGAGGAGCATGAGACCAATCGGTTGTTGCATGCGCTTGCTTCGAGCCATGGCTTGAACCAGCCGATCACGAAAGAGGCTACGATTTACCAGCCCAGTCAAGTGATCGTACTGTGCAAGGTAGGTCAGACGTTCTTCAGAGCGTTTCCGCTCAATGGCATAGCGGACGGCACGAGCTAACAGCTCGGGATGACCCTGACCTTTGACGAGGTAATCCTGCGCCCCCTGTTGGACGGCTTGAAGAGCCAGGCTTTGGTCGCTCACACCGCTCAGGACGACAACGGGGATCGTCGGACTGGTGGTATGGACTTGTCTGACAGTCGGGAGACCGAACGCATCGGGGAGGGAAAGGTCCAAGAGCACTGCATCGAACCGCTCACGGCTGAGAAGCGTGAGTCCCTCTCCCAGCGTTTTCGCACGGGTAATCTGGAACTCCTCGATGCTCCACTCAGAAAGGAGATCCTGCGTGAGCTGAGCGTCGACGTCATTGTCTTCGACGAGGAGCACTTTGATCATCTGGCACCCTCGCTATCGCATGAGCCCCTGAGGCCGACACTATGAGAGATTGATTATAGCCAAGAACCGAGGAGGGAGAAAGAAAATGCGAAAATACGGTCAGGGAGAGGCGTGAAACTCGAAGGGAGTTCCACGCCACGGACAAGCATGACAGCATAGCGCAAACGATACCTACCCTCCCAGGCTAAGACCATGAGCGCCCCTTGCAAGCAGATGCAGGCCGAAGGCATTCGACCCTGATAACTACGAAGGGCGGTCAAGAGGAACCGCGACGGACGATCTGGGATGAAGGCACATTACTTCTAACCTACATGGAGTGCTTCAGCTCGGCGACGAACCTCTTCAGCCTTTTGCGATTGTCCGAGGTTGTCGTAGAGCGAGGCAATATTCGCATGCAAGTGCGACAAGAGTTGCCCCAACTGCGCTTCCTGTGCGATCACATTCGCTTCGAGCGCCAGTTTCTTTTCCTCACTCCGGCGAAAGCGTTCCTCAAGTCGTTGTACGAGTTGGACCCAGCCTTTGACCTTGCCGGAATCCAAGTCAGGGAGGGTCGGTAAGGCTTCAGCTCGATCGAGGGATTTTTCGGTTTGATTCATCCAATTGATGAAGACGAGAAAATCACCAAGCGTAATTTTAAGTGCGGATGAGGCGCCTTCTTCTTCGATGACCAGGTCTTCCATTACAACTCCTTGTGAAGTAAATTATTTCGGATAGTGCGCAGCAGACGAACGAAATACATCTGCCAAATTGCCGGTGAAATTTTCCGTTACCGGCTCCTGAAACGCGAATAACGCGGCGAGCTCAAAGCGAGCCACCTCCTTTCTACGTCTGGTCTTTGGCGAAAAACGGAGCGCTGGTCCAAGAGTGGGCAACCCATAGGCTACATCCGGTAGTGTTGGTCGAGTAATACTGCGCCATCGGTGGTATTGTCAACAGGTCTCTTGGGAAATTGAGAAAGAAAATTCTCTGCCGATTCTTGGGCAAGTGGACGAAGTCAAAAGGAGCAGGAAGTGGGCGATGACTATCCTTGAGGTGAGAGGGGCGGGACGTTCGGATAGATTCCATGTGGCAGACGTTCGGGGCCGATAGCCCCTTCGCCGGCGTACCCTGGCTCAAAGGGCCAGAGGAGGGACCGACCTTCCCAAGAACCTTTCACCTGAACCGTACTCAGCGTGACCCCAAGTCGAGCCGCCTCCTCGCGCATCGTGGAGAAGCAACCTTCGTAAGAATATGCCCGGCGACCCAGTATGATCGGCTGGCCCGTCTGATTATGGAACACCGTATAGGGCTCAGCACAGCCTGCCAGGAACAGTATCATGATGAGCAGTAGACTTCTCGTCATACGCCTTCACCCTCACTAGCCTGTGTGATTATCAGGAATGTGCCCCTTGCCACGCGCTGGATCGAGGTGGCAGCGCGAGCGGGACCTATTTCTTGACGAGCCGACCTAACCGGACTTGGTCTTCACCAGGCATTTGAATAAATTCGACTCCGAACCGTCGTCCCTCGCACCAGCGTACTTTGGCTAATCCGACTCGGAGCGGAGACGTGGCGTCTGGAACGAGCATTCTCATCTCAAGATAGGAGCCAGGCTGTACTCGTTTTCGGCTGTGGACGGCGCAGCCAGGGACAGACACGTTGAGCACGGTCCCCTCCCCCACATAGGCCTCACTAGCAAACACAACGGGGAAGTGCGTGTGGACTCGTTCGCAGTACCGAAGTTTCGCCATGGCAATCGACTCCTTCTCGGTCAGACGATTAGGAGAGTAGAGCGTACCACAGTCTTCCTTCAGCACGCGAGAGGGCCCCTCGTTCATGGGATCCGGCACAAGAGGGATTGGGGATCTCTCGCAGCATTCTCCAACGAACCGCAAAGTGCGGTAGGGAGAGCCAAAAAGAGGAACGCCCTCACCCCCATCTCCCTACGAAAGATGGGAACCATGAGTGCCCACAAGTGATTGGAATTATGACACGGCCAGGCATTTTATCCTCCATGCCAGACGGCATAGAACATGCGCTTACAGCGTTACAGAACAGGGTCAGCTCCTAAGCAACATGAAAGACGCGCCGCAGAGTTACACAGGTTTCGGCACAGAGAGGAAACAAAGATGAACAGAGTTGAACTTCGCAGCGAACCATATTGTGATGACTCAGGACGCCTGACACTCAGACGAATGGGTTTCGTTAGATTTCTTGCCTGCGCAGTTGTGATACTGATAGAGACTTGGGCTCCCTCTGTCCGAGCCGATGCGCCGGTCTATGGATACGTCGGCCCCACGGGTCAGATGAGCTTCACAAACGTACCGACAAATGTGCGTGTCACAGCAGTTCGCCGCAAGGCCCGGTATCACATTGGTGTGTCGGATCTAGAACTTGAGCAAGCGGTCAGCCGTGCAGCTCAACAGCACCACGTTCAACCGGCCTTGCTCCTTGCGGTGATGAAGGCCGAGTCTTCCTTTA
>JANYBU010000058.1 GCA_025360665.1 Nitrospira sp. | reverse complement strand
CCGCACGTGGCGGCCGGGACTCGATCGACCATGCGCCGGGCCGACACGACGATTTACCCAACGCGGTCGCGGGCGTGATGAGTCTCCTCCGCCAGGACGGGGAGCCCGGGCTGCTGGGCTATTACAAGGAGCTCTACGAGGCAGCCCAGGCGGCGCAGAAGCCCGCGCCGTGCGTCATCACGAACAATGGCGAGCCGGTGCCCCCACGACACGGTGGGTACGCCTGATGAGCGACAGCATGAGTCACGGGACCATCGAGCTAATGGCGAAGCTGGAGGCCGCGATTGACGCGCTACCCCCCGAGGCGTGTTGCCAGCTCGTTGGGGAGATCGAGCGCGTCAAAGCCCGGCTCTGGAGTCGGCTCATGGCCGCGACGGTCGAGCCACCCGTGCGGCTGGCCGCCAAGCCGTTGCTGACCGTGGCGCAGGCGGCGGACCAATTGCACGTCTCGAAGGTGCAGGTCTATGAGCTCATCAGACAGGGCCGGCTCCCCGCCGTGAAGGTCGGCAAATATGTGCGGCTGGATCCAGCGGTGCTCGCCACGTGGATGGCGGCGGGCGGGACTTGACAGCATGAATATACATAATGTATACATCTCTCCATGAAGGGGATCGAGCTCAAACGGATCCGGGCACGCTTAGGGTTGACGCAGCGTGAGCTTGCTGAACGGTTGGCGGTGGCCCTGAACAGTGTGGCCCGGTGGGAACGTGACGAAGTGATCATCACCGAAACGATGGCCCGCTTCATTCGATTGTTTGCGGCCCACGAGCGAGCCCGACAGCAGAAAGGACGGTCATCATGGCCTGCGTGAAGAAGCGACGGGGCAAATGGGTGGCCGACTGGCGTGACGGGGCGGGGAGCCGGCGCTGGAAGACGTTCCGCACACAGCGTGAGGCGCAGGACTTCCTGGATCTCGAACGTCCGAAGGCGCGACAATGGATGAAGCCGCTCGTCGATCCGAACAGCACGGTGAACGAGTATCAGCGGCACTGGCTCTCGCTCATCGCGCCGACCGTCAAGCCCCGGACGCTGGAGAGTTATACGGAGACGCTCACGAATCACATCGTGCCGTTGCTGGGCGCGATCAAGATTCGACAACTGGACCGGGGCCGCATCAAAGCGTTTCTGTCGGACAAGCTCAGCACGGGCCGTCTCCCGCGGAAGCAGACGACGGCCGCGGCCGTATCGACGGGATTGTCCCGGAACTCGGTGCGGATCATCCATGCCACGTTGCGCGCGATGTTAAAAGCGGCCATCGACGACGGCATCCTCGTCGCGAACCCCGCCGAGAAACTCGGGCGACAATCGCGACTGGTCACGTCGAAGGCGGCGCGACAGGAAACCATCAAAGCGATGACCCGCGAGCAACGCCAACAGTTTTTGGTGTGTGCGGCCCGCGAGACGCCGCGGCACTATCCGCTGTTCTTCACGCTCGCCGGCACGGGCATGCGGCTCGGTGAAGGGCTGGCACTCAGCTGGGACAACATCGACGTGCTCTCGCGAGAAATCCGGATTGCGAAGATCCTCTCCGCGGGCCTTGAGCAGACGCCGAAATCGGGGCACGGTCGCACGGTCGATATGTCGACCCCTCTGGCGGAGACCCTCGGTCGGCTCGAGGTGGCCCGCAAGGCCGAGACGCTCAGACACGGCTGGCCCGCGGTGCCGACATGGGTCTTCTGTGGACCCACGGGCGCCCCGATGGATGAGCATCATGTGCGAAAAATGATGCGGCGGGTGATCAAGACATCCGGATTGCCCTGTCACTTCACGCCGCACTGTCTGCGGCACACCTACGCCTCCCTCATGCTGCAACAGGGCGAGCCCATCACGTATGTGCAACGGCAACTCGGACACGCCTCGATTCAGCTGACGGTCGATACCTATGGCAAGTGGCTCCCGATGGGAAACAAACAGGCGGTGGATCGGCTGGACGAGCTGGAGAGTGGTAGCAGAATGGTAGCAAACGACGACCATCAGGCAGTGGGAAAATCAGAAGTCGTTGAAGTATTTGGTGGGCCGTGTAGGGGTCGAACCTACGGCCCGCTGATTAAGAGTCAGCTGCTCTACCAACTGAGCTAACGGCCCACCGGGTATGTGTGTAGCGGATATCTGTGTGCGGCTACTGTCCCTTGCCTGTTTGCTGGTGCGCCTGACAGGATTTGAACCTGTGGCCCTCAGCTCCGGAGGCTGATGCTCTATCCAGCTGAGCTACAGGCGCTCCCCGCAACCAAGGTCGGTGACAGTAGCACAGGGTTTCAGCCTCTGTCTAGCCCGCATCAGTCATGCCCGCCGCTGGCAAGGGCGATGCCTGACTCAAGCGAGACGGGCGAGACGGGCGGGAAAAGCGCGACACGAAGTTCCAAACACTTCAGCTTTCAGTCTTCAGACCGCCTCACCCGTCCCGCTTTTCTCGCATGTCTCGCGAGTCTCGCGGTGTAAGAATCCGTAGGGCAGGAATACCTCCTCTCCTGTTGATCCGGTGGCCAGACGAAGTGCATCCAGTGAGGCGGCTTCTTCCTGCACTAAGCGAACTTCCTCTTCTCGGAATGCGGACGGGAGTCGCAAAATGGGGATGAAGGTTTGGACCTCGCATGCGCCATGGGCCAGGCCGCGATCTTCTGTCGGGATGCCCATCGATCGGCAGACCAGCGGGCGGTGATGGTAGACGCCACAGTGTCCGTTCTCCTCTAGCGCTGGACAAGGATGATGGTCAAACTCTGTGACCAACCGGTCGATCTCCTGATCGGACCAATTGTCGAGAAGATCGGTGTGGGTCAGTTGTGGGAAGGCGGTTTCCATCGCGGCGGTGTGCTCGATGGCCCGCTGTTCGATACGATGGCGGTGGTCCGGTGGGAGGCCGGCGAGTCCCTGTTGGAGGGTGTGGACGTCTAGGAGAGTGATCGGAAAGGGGCCGATGCAACAGCTGGTGCAGCCGAGTCGGCAGGGAACTTCACCGAGCAGGGCGGCGGTTGCCCGCTGAAACCAGTGGTCAGTTTTTTGATATAGCGGAGCAGGGTTGGACGGAGTCGGACCTGCCACGGCGGCTCATTCCTCTTTGATGGAGAGGTCAACGGTGAGATCGCCTTTGGGTGAGTAGAAGCCCTGGTTATCGATCTGGACAATTCCGTTGCACTGCTCTTGGTAGAACTCCAAGATCCATCCGTTAAAGTCATAGCCCTCATCGGTCATATCATTCTTGGCGAACCGAGTGGTGAGCACAAACCGCGCGCGCTCTACGTACTCGCGCACGAGTCCTGCTTCGAGGTCGTCGTGAGCGGAGAGGAGGTTTACGAACTGCTGCTTCTCTGTGTCGAACACGTCTTGATAGGTGCCTCGATCACGGACACAGAACACTTGAATCGGTTTTCGATCGCGATCGTACCCGAGCGTTACCTGAACCCAGGCCCATTCATCCAACAGGGTTTCGTCCATGTCCGGCGGAGTAATCGGCGTCTGACCACGTGACTTGAGAAACTCTAAGAGCAAACGGAGCGGGGGTGAGTTTTCCTTCTGACAAAACACGCGAGAATACTGGTACAGCTCTGCCTGCGCGGTGTCGTCCGGTTGGGCGGTCGATGGCAGAATGGGTAGTTCTTTCGCCATGCTAGCGACTCCGAGGCTACGGTATACGGTAATAGTGACTCACGAATGTTATGTAATTGTGCACTGTACGTGGGCTGGTCTTGAAACTGCAAGAGGCCGTGAAGGCTTTTCCCTACGCCTGGCTTGTGTTTTTCTGGTTGACAGCTTCCGAGCGCTTGGATAGACTCCCGCAGGTTTTCGCCGCTTCCAGCGACACGACTATTCGTTCATGAATGTTTATCGAGTCTGAGCGGAGTCAAGAGGGGCGAGTTCACTTACACTTCACCATCTTCGTTCTTTAAGGAGGTTGCTCGTATGGCTAAACCAATGACCAAGTCGCAGATTGCTGACCACATGGCCCAGAAGACCGGGCTGACCAAGAAGGCGTCAGTCCAGCTTCTGGACGACTTTGCCGCCCTGGCTTACAAGGAAGCGAAGAACGTCTTTGTGGTGCCTGGGATCGGGAAGCTCGTATTGGCGAACCGCAAGGCCCGTATGGGACGGAACCCACAGACCGGTGAGCCCATCAAGATTCCGGCCAAACGTGTGGTCAAGTTCCGCGTGGCCAAAGCCGCCAAGGATGCGATCCTCGGGAAGAAGTAAGCGAAGATCGTCCGGCGCAGATCGTATGTGACGCGCCCTCGCCCGACTTCATTCACGCCGCTTGAAGAACCATAGGGCCGGCGCCCCGAGAGGGGCGCCGGCCCTGTACTTTTATAGCCTCGCTACATCGAGGGACCGAGCCCGGTTCCGCCCATGCCGTCATGCCCCACCAGCCGAATCGCGTCGCCGTCCTGAACCAGTGAGTCCTCGCTGGCGATCTTCTTATTGATGGTGACCAGCACTTTCTTCTCGCGAATGAGTTGGAGGAGATGGCGCAGCTGAATGCCCTGTCGCTGGATCACCCGGCGAACGGACATGGGGGATGGCACTTCACAGGCGAGGTCCCGTTCGCCATCGGCGGCTTGAAGCTGACCCATCAGTGAAATGGTAATCATGGTCGGACACTCCTTATCTTCAATCGCGACATCCGCTTAGCCCGCATGATTCATGACGGTTCGTCGCGAAATCGCTGAGCCGCGTCGCGAGACCGGCGCGCGGAGCCGTGAGTAACTGATGCGTACTCATGCAGTACGGTGAGGGTCCGAGGGACGAGCCCGCCGGCCGAAGGCCTGTCGTAGCAGCGGATTGGCGATTGTAGCAGAGGCGCTCATGAATAATGCGGGTTAGGCGGCGGGGGTATTGTGCCGTTGACTCCGTGCCGGTCGCCATTGATAATACTCGGCCATGCCGTCGTTGGATATCCAGAATTCCTGGATGCCGGATTTGCAATTCGTCCTGTTCGTGTCGGCCCTCTGCACGGCTGATCTCACGACACTCAATGTCCCGTCGGAACTCCGCGTCACTCTCTTCGACCGCTGTTGGGCGCTCATCCATACCGAGGCGCCACCGACTGATCCCAAGGCGCGTGTGCTCGATCTCCGCGGGGGCACGGAGTTGACGCTGGAAGCCTGTCTCTCTACGATCCGTTCCTTGCTGACCGACGCAGGCATTCATACCCTCACCTGGGACCATCCGGTGAGTGAGCCAACCCACGAGAGCACGCCGGCTGCGAAGCCGTTGATTGATCGGCTTGGGCAATTGTACCCCGATCCTCCCGAGATCGTCGATCCCGAACAACCGGCGTCGGGTTAGCCGAGTGGGACAGGCGAGGCTGGCGGGACGAGCGAGGGTTCGAGGTCCGAAGTTCGAGGTTTTCGGAACTTCGAACCCCGAACTTCGAATCGCGCCCGTCCAGCGCATGAGAGACAGACAAGAAGACGAAGAGGAGCATCGTGCGGGTCACTACAACCGATATCCAAGGCGTATTGCTGATTGAACCGGATGTTTTCCGCGATCCACGGGGGCTCTTTCTCGAAACATACCATGCACGCCGGTACGCGGATGCCGGTATTCCAGGCCCCTTTGTTCAGGATAACTACTCACAGTCTATGCGAGGCACGTTGCGCGGGCTCCACTATCAAGAGCCGCACGCCCAGGGGAAGCTTGTGATGGTGACAGACGGAGCCGTCTACGATGTTGTGGTGGATATCCGAAAGGGGTCGCCGAGCTTTAGTCGGTGGTATGGAGCCGAGCTCTCGGCGGAGAATCGGCGCCAGGTCTATGTGCCGCCAGGTTGTGCGCATGGATTCTGCGTGACCAGCGACCGCGCCTCGTTCCTGTATAAGTGCACGGACTATTATGCGCCGGGCGACGAGCGGGGCATCATCTGGAACGATCCGGCCCTCGCCATTCCCTGGCCGGTTGCGGCACCCATCTTGTCCGCCAAGGACCTCATCTACAAATCCTTGGCCGAGATGGAACAGGCGTTGCCACGGTATCGATCGGCAGGATGACGAGCCGCAACGGCCCATTGATTCCACGAGGATGACTCTGTTAATCACTGAGGGCATAGTGGTAATATCCCGCTGACGGTAACGGTACGATTTCTTAGCATAGGGAGGAGGACGCAATGGGGAACAGTTTAAAAGGGACCAAGAGCCATGACAATCTTAAGGGCGCATTTGCCGGTGAGTCCCAGGCCAATCGGCGCTATCTCTATTTTGCCAGGCGGGCGGACATCGAGGGTTTTCCTGATATCGGAGGCTTGTTCCGCGATACGTCAGAGGCAGAAACAGGCCATGCGTTCGGGCACATGGATTTCTTGAAAGAAGTCGGGGATCCGGCGACCGGGGTACCGATCGGCAATACCGAAGCCAATCTGAAGTCGGCGATCGAAGGCGAAACCTACGAGTACACACAGATGTACCCCGGTATGGCCAAAACGGCTCGTGACGAGGGATTTCCTGAACTGGCTGAATGGTTCGAGACGCTCGCCAAGGCGGAACGGTCTCATGCGAATCGTTTCACCAAGGGGCTCGACAGCCTGAAGCAGCTCTAGTTCTGTTCTCTGTCTGATATCACGAGGGTGAGCTGGGGTGCCCAGCTCACCCTTTGTGCGTTCCGATCTTGTATTCACAGGACCTCACAGGAGACAATGGGCACTGTGAATGGTCTGAGCCTGATCAATCCCATCGATCCAGCGCAGCTCCAGAAAGACACGCAGCGCATCTATGAAGTCTGCGATGGCTGCCGGCGCTGCTTCAATCTTTGTCCGTCGTTCAACACGCTGCTCGACGGCATCGACCGTTATGAAGGAGACGTCGCCAAGCTCACACCCACCGACCACCATCGGGTCGTCGATGAGTGCTATTACTGTAAACTTTGCTACAACCACTGTCCCTATACGCCGCCGCATCAATATGCTCTCGACTTCCCTCGCTTGATGATTGCGTGGAAGAAGCATCTGGCCGCGACACGTGGGGTGGGCTGGCGTGATTGGTTGTTGATCAAGACGGATGTGATCGGCGCCCTCGGGAGTCTGGCGGCGCCGGTTGCTAATTGGCTGTTAGGCGTCCGTTTTCTTCGTGGGCTGATGGAATCGTGGGTCGGCGTGCATCGCGATCGACAGGTCCTGCACTTTTCTCCGGAGACGTTTACCCATTGGTGGGAGCGTCGAGGGGCGGCACAGATTCCCGCCTCTGCGTCGCGGAAGGTCGCGCTCTTTGGGAGCTGCCTGATCAACTATCAAGCAACCGATATCGGCAAAGCGACGATTCAAGTCCTCGAAAAGAACAATGTGCATGTCGTGATCCCCGAACAACGCTGTTGCGGTATGCCCTCGTTCGATATCGGCGATACGGCGGCGATTCAGAAAGCCGCCTCGACGAATGTCGAGTCGTTTCTGCCCTGGGTGGAGAAAGGCTACGAGATTGTCGTGCCGGTGCCCAGTTGCAGCTTAATGTGGAAGCGGGAATACCCCGAGATTGTCGGTGGTGATAAGGTGCGGCGCGTGGCGGAACGGACGTTCGATGTCTGTGAATATCTCATGAAGTTGAAGCGGGAGGGTGCCCTGGCCACCGACTTTCAGCAGAAGCCCGGGCGAGTGGCCTACCAGGTTCCGTGCCATCTGCGGGATCAGAACATGGGATTTAAATCCAAGGAACTCATGGAGTGCGCCGGTGCGCAGGTCGAGGTAATTGAGAAGTGTTCCGGTCACGATGGCTCATGGTCCGCCAAGACGGAGTTCTTCTCCCTCTCGATGCTGATCGCGCAGAAGGCCGTTCGAGTAATTGAACAGATTCCGGCAGATCTTGTGGCCTCCGATTGCCCACTGGCGGGATTGCAGATGGATCAAGCCGGCGCCATGGCCCATGCCGGCGGCAGATCGACGAAGCATCCGATTCAAATCGTGCGCGATGCCTATGGATTACGGTCATGAACCTCTTGACTCTCCAAGACCTATTGCCCGCAGCAGAGTATGAACAGCAGCGGGAGCCGTTCCGCTCGCAGATCATCACACTCAAGCAGCGGCGCCGGATTTCCGTTGGGCCGCTCGTCACGCTTGTCTTCGAAAATCGTGAGACGTTGCGGTTTCAGACCCAGGAAATGGTCCGGGTCGAGCACATCCTCGAGCCCCATAAAGTCCAAGAAGAATTGGATGTTTATAATGCCCTCATGCCGGGGTCCGGTGAGTTGAGCGCCACGTTGCTGATTGAGATTACGGAGCAGGACAGGATGAAAGAATGGCTCGACGTGTTCATGGGGCTCGATCACGGCGAAAAAGTTGCTATTCGCGCCGGGACTGAGCAAGTCTTCGGGCTGTTCGAAGGCGGCCACAGTCATGAAACCAAAATCAGCGCGGTGCATTTCGTCCGTTTCCGGCCGACCGCGTCGATGACAGCCGCGGTCGCCGACTTGCATGTGCCGGTCGTACTAACGGTGCACCATCACGCATACCACGCCGAAGCGCCTGTTCCGGGGAGTATGCGCGAAGAGTGGCTCAAGGATCTGAGGTAGCATGGCCTCTGTGGTACTCACGAAACGTATCGAGTTTGCCGCGGCGCATCGCTATATCAAGGCTGAATGGGATGAGGCCAAGAACCGCGCAGTATTCGGCCCCTGCTACAACCCGCCGGCGCACGGACATAACTACATGGTCGAGGTGACGGTCTTAGGCGAGGTGGATCCGAAGACCGGCATGGTCGTGAATCTCTTCGATTTGAAGCGCATCTTGCTCAATGTGCTCGAGGAATTCGACCATAGGAATTTGAACTTGGATATGCCCTACTTCGAGGGCCGGATTCCCACGTCGGAAAACCTGGCACGTGTCCTCTGGACCAAGCTGGACAGGCAGAAGGACATTGGTACGCTCCACGCGATTCGATTGTACGAAGACGAAGACCTGTATGCCGAGGTGACGGCGGCGTCCGGGCTCGACGTCGCCAGCGTCACGCGACGCTACTCCTTCACGGCGGTGCAGGATGGAAGCCAGGGCCCCGAGTGGGACTGCTTCGTGACGGTCCATGGCACCATTGATCCCGTGACCGGTATGGTGACGGATATCGGTGCCCTCAACCGTTTGGTCCAGGAAAAGGTGGTGCAGGTGTTCGATCGTCACGACCTTCGTCAGGCCCTCGGGACTCAGACCGTGACCGGCGAGCAGCTGGTCGAACATATCTGGAAACAACTGGTCTCGTCTCTCTTATCGGGAAGACTGACGAATGTTCGTCTCGTTCAGTCTCGAAACCTGTCTTTTGAATACGCAGGCTGACGCGTCTGCGTACGTTCGGTCCGGGCGTTTTATGTACATACGTTTTATCTGTGCGCTGTTGATGGTGTGCCTCTCGTGGCCGGCGGTGGCTTGGTCTGCCGAGGAAGGGGAGGCGATCGAGAGGACCGTCAAGGAAGCCGCCATGGCAGCTGCGACTTTTTCAGAAACCAGAGACAGGCAAGCCGTGTTGAAGCTGTACAGCAAGGACTATATCGGTATTCAGGATGGGGAGACGGAGACGCGGGACTCAATCGAGAAGTGGTTGTTGGACTATGAGTCTGAACTCGACAAGGGAAGCACCCTGCGCTTTATCAGCGCCGTGTCGAACCTGCATGTACGGATCCCAGGCCCAACGGCTTGGGCTACCTACGACTACGTGTTTCAGGCGATCAGGAAAGGCGAACTCGAAGCGCAGGACTCTGGGCAATGCACCACACTCCTGCGCAAGGAAGGATCAACCTGGCTCATTCAGCATGAACACTGTTCCAAGGCGCGACCGATGAAATAGCATCCTGTCTCTGAGCCGGTGGCCTGTGGTCCCTCGCTCCCGTGCCTCAGGAGCGACCCTCACGGGCTCGGCCCGACGGAAGCTTTCTGGAATTCCTTCGCAGACTCAATCAGTTCCCGCTTTCCTTCCCGGCCAAGCCTCGGCGGGTCCCCGCTCCTCCGGCAAAGTCCGCTTGCGGCCACAGGCTAGCTGCTCTATTGGGAGTGCGTGACCTATTCTTCTACGCCGTGGTGGCATTTAATTAGACATCAAACAATTTTGCTTCTGATTGAGGCAGTCTAGATCAGGTGGATCCTGGGACGGTCAGAAGAAATATTTGAAAAGATAATCGAAGAATGAGAGTCCGCTATGGACGAGTTTGTCACGGCGCGACAGTCTGAAGAACTATTTCTAGACTTCAAACGTTCATCGGCAGCAGTTCCCGGGCGTCGCGGGTATTCAGCATAAGATTCATCATGCCTTGTTCGAGTTGGATGGAATCGACGAGGCGTGTCCGGTTTGTGGGTAAGGCCCTACGACCGTCTGAACTTGCTCACCGAGCATTCAATGCGGAATGTCCCGAATGACATTCTAGCCTTGGTGGACAAATCTTTTGTGAAAAACGGGGCGGTCTGACCATAGATTCATAAGTAAGAAACCTGCTCGGCCCAGTAGGGCCGAGCAGGCTATGCAGCCGTTACGGGTATGTTGCTTCTACGTCGCTCACCACAACCCCGAAGCCCCCGAGAATACTTGTCGCTGGGCCTGCAGAGGTGTTGTGGTCCCCTCCGAGGATTGTCGAGGTCGGGCCTGAAATCAAGTTACTTGTCCCGAAGACAACTCCTCCTGCCGAGGTATATGTATGGGATGGTCCCACTACGAGGTTGTGTGATCCGACGCGTGACCCACCCGGTTCGTTGTATCCCACGATCAAGTTGCCCAGGCCCGTTAGCCCGCCTGCTCGTATGACACCAGTGAAGGGATCAACCTCAGCGGTAATGCCCGACCCGCTCTGGACGTGGACGTTCGCGTCATGGAATATCACGTGAGGTCCCTTTAGTCCGTTTATTGGATTTGGATCAACTTTTACGTATTTGGCCAGCTCTGCAAGTGCAGGACTGGTGGAGGGGGTGGAGGCGGGTGCAGTTTCGAGGGCTTTGAGACGAACAGTGAGACTTGAGAGTTGGGCATTTGCGGTGGCCAAGTCGGTCTTCAAACTGGTGACCTCTGTCTGCAAAGCCTGAAGGGAACCAGGTATCCCTCCCTGGTTATGGTGATCCTCACGGTGCTCCGCAATCTTGTCGCGAAGATGTTCGATGTTTGACCGTAGCCCCGCATTCAACAAACTGTGCCGCCCATTCCCATCTCGGTTCGATGATCCATCTGTCGCCGACGACAGATTCGGTGTAGCGAGTAACCCCATCATCAAAAGACTCACGAAAGCAATCCTTGCGTATCCTCTCATGACACACCTCTTGTTTGGTTGTGATGTAAAGCTATGCTCACCACAGGAACGACCCTTGTTGTTCTGGGCCAAGAAACACGACCAGGTTTTGTACCTTCTTTGTTAATTCGCCTCCTCCCGCGATCACTGGAAATGATCGCAAAGGCTATGCCGAATAACAGACGGAAGATTCGATATATTTCGAATAGTTATGGGTTGCTCTCATGAGATCCAGCGACAAGTAACGCCGATTTGCGTCGACGGACGACAAAATGTTGACCGTACAAAAAAGAGCTTGATAGCGCTTTTTCAAAATTTCAGTAGATTGTAGAAATATTCCCGTGAGAAATATAATACGTATTATATTCTACGTATAGTAGGGACGGGGGAGTGGGTGGCGCGAGCAGCGTCTTAACTCGGCAGTGTCAATGTAGCCTAAGAGCGAGGAAGTGGGAGACTCACCTTCTTTCTGGCGAAGTCGGCGAGAAGGAATTACTTTATCAAATGATCCGCAATCAGCGCGGCAAGTTCAGCTGGCTCCACCACCCCTTCACGGGTCAGGAGCAGTTTGCCATTGGAAAAGAAGTGGGTTGTGGGGTAGGTCTCGAAAGAGTGGCTCTTCTTAATCTCGCGGCAGCGGCCTGGGACATGCATCTTGGCCTTGCCGACTTTCACATCGGGAAACGTGGCGGCGGCCTCTTCCAGGATTGGGTCATAGGTCTTGCAGGGTTCGCAGGTGGCCAGGCCGTAGGCGACGATCGACGCGGGCGCATTGGTGAACTCCTTGTAGTTTTCGTCTCTGACGTCTTCGACTGTTCCGGCCATGTTCGTAGTCCCAAGTCATAACTCAAAAATCCGAAAGTCAGAAAGCCCCCATTGGGAGACTTTCGACTTTCGGACTTTCTGACAGAAATTAGCTCAGCTTCGCGAGGGCCGCGAGGATGTCCTTGTCTTCCCGCGCCACCTTGATTTCCTGTACCTTCGCGTAGGCGACCTTGCCGTTCTTGTCGACGATGACGGTCGCACGCTTCGAGCAGTTCAACGGCTCAAAGTAGAGGCCGTAGCCTTTCGCAGTGGTCCGATGCACGTCCGACAGCAGGCGGTGCTTGAGGTCCATGGAATCAGCC
>JANYBU010000037.1 GCA_025360665.1 Nitrospira sp. | reverse complement strand
GTGATGAGTTGAAACTCATCGACGATCTTCTCGTACTGGGCCAGGATGCTGGTTTGGAAGATGCGGAAGCTTTCAGTGACGTCCGGGTTCAGGTTCATGTCCATGCCGGCTTCGTAGTGCTTGAATTGTCCGCGGGTGCCTCCGAGGAGTCGCGCGATGGCCACTTCGATCGGTACGTTGAAGTAGAAGGCCATGTCCGGTGTGATGGCGAAGCTGTAGAGCTTGCGAACCCAGTCAGGCGACACGCCGCGGGCCACGTCACGCGCGAAGGCGGTGTACATGTAGCGGTCGGCCAAGACGATCATGCCGGCTTTGAGCGGGGGTAAAATTTCATGATACAGCCGGCTGGCAAAGTCGGTTGCGTGCAACAAGCTGAAGGTCGTCGGCGTCAGGATTTTATTTTTCTTTCCCCGTTTGGTCGTGTCTTTGACCAGCTCTGAGGAGTTCCACTCCGTGAAGAAGACTCTATGGCCTTTGGACTCCAGCCACTTGTGCAGCAACAGCAGTTGCGTGCTCTTGCCGGACCCGTCGATGCCCTCGACGATGATCAGCTTTCCGGGGTAGGGGTGGGGAGGCCTGGGTAAAGGGGGCTGCTCGCTCATGCGATCTCGTCCTGCGGGATGACGGAAAACTTTACGCGGCGGCGGAACACGCGTTCAAAGAGATCCGCCCGGCCTGCGGCGGCCCAGGTTTCCAACTCCGCATCGCCCGTCACGTGCACGGTGATGGTGACGGTGGCGCCGAGTCTCACATCGAGGGTGCGGACGACCGAAAAGTGCGTCCGGTCCAAGCCATCGGCGATTCGAAGCAGCGCCGACAGGATCCGCACGATTCGTTTGTACTTGGGGGAGAGGGCGCCGAATCCCTCGTGCTTCAGTTGAGGGATTGCACGCCGGTGGTAGCGTGCCACGTTCGCGACCATCTGAATCTCCTCGCCGGATAATCCCCCGACGTCGCTATTGGTGATCAGGTAGTAGGCATGCTTGTGGTGTTGGCGCTCGTTGATGAGGTAGCCGACGTCGTGCAGAATCGCCGCGTATTCAAGCCAGTTCCGCTCAGTGGGCCCCAAGCGATGGAGGCGTGTCGTCTGGTCGAAGAGGCGCAGGGCTAAGCCTGCAACATGAAGGCTATGGGCTTCCGGGGCCTGACAGCGACGGGCCAACGCCATGACGTTGCGCCGCCGCAAGTCGGGAATTTCTGCTTCTGCTTTGAGTCGTTCACGGTGGCGCTGGATAAAGTCGTAGATGATGCCTTCACGAATGGCCTTGTCGCACAGGATGAGTTCGTCTCGCCCTGAGAGCTCCATCAGACGGCGAAGGACCACCGTGGCAGGAAACAGGGTATCGGCGCGTTTGGGATCTAAGCCGGGGATCGCCAGCCTGGCTTTAATGGTGGATTGACGGAGGTCCTGCTCGATCTCCTTGACGTCCTTCAGTGAAATCGTGGCGAGATTGATTTGGGGGAGCGGGCGCTTCGTCCGGCGCAGATGAATGACTTCTGCCAAGTTGCCCGCCATGCCGGAGGTGGCGATCAGGGAATCGAATCGTTTCGTCTTGAATGAATCGAGGGCACCCTGTAACTGGGCCGTCACGAGGTCTTCGAGTGAGCGGAGCATTCCGACGGAAGGGGGTGTGCGCTTGAGGAATTCATCCGCCAGTCTGATGGCACCCAGCTTCAGGCTCTTCGTGTGGAGGAGCTGGTCACGATTCCCGACCATCAGTTCAACTGAGCCACCGCCGACATCCACCGAGAGCGTCGGCTGTTCTGTCATGGGCACGTTGTTTTTGACGCCCAGGAAAATGAGCCTGGCTTCTTCGGTGCCGCTGATGACGCGAACGGTCAGCCCCGTCTGTTCGGCCACGAGATCGATAAAGTCTCCCCCGTTTTTGGCCTCGCGCACGGCACTGGTGGCGACGGCGATGATGCGATCATAGCCCTTGTTCTTGGCCAGGGTGACGAGATTGCGAATGACGTCGAGCCCACGTGCGATCGCCTCGTCGGAGAGGCGGTGGGTCGCAAAGGCGCCGTTTCCGAGTCTCGTCATATCTTTGAAGCGATCGAGAATCTTGTAGCCTGCGTCCGGATGGATCTCAACCAGCACCATATGAATGGAGTTGGTCCCGATATCGATAACAGCAATCTTTGCCATAAAGTAATGGTTTACTATCAGATACTTACGATTGATACCGCGTTTGATTCATGAGCTTCCTCACTGGAATATTTCCACTCTTGCTGTGTGAATAGGAACCACCAAACAGTCAGGCATGTCATGGTCGATGGTGGTACAACAGCGGAGAAACCATAATGAAAGGATCTTGGCCTGTCAAGATAGGTAGGGTTAATTCTTGGTTACATTGGAGTGAGCTGCTCTCTCTTGCGCAGCCGTGGTACTCTCGCCGAGCATGATGCTGAAAAAGTCCGCCAGCGTAAGAAGACCGTTGTTTGGTCTGTCTGGCTTGTTTTGTTTATCTAGTTGGTCTTATTCAACCAAACAAACGAGACAAACCAGATGAACCAAATCAACCAGATGAACCAGAGAGACCAGATGGCCGTTGTTGTGACCGGTGCCTCGACCGGCATTGGTGCGGCTTGTGCGCTCGATTGTGCCGGTCGTGGGATGACGGTGTTTGCCGGCGTGCGTGACCCCCGGGCAGGGGAGGCGCTTGCCGCGAAGGGTGGTCCGTCGATCATTCCCATCACGCTCGACGTCACCGATGAGCCGTCGATCGCGCGATCCGTCGAGGTGGTGCAACGGGTTGTGGGCGAGGGTGGTCTGGGAGGGCTCGTCAATAACGCCGGGATCGCCATCGGTAGTCCCCTCGAAGTGATTGCATTGTCGCAACTCCGAAAACAACTTGAGGTCAACGTGATCGGGCAGATCGCTGTCACGCAGGCGTTTCTCCCGTTGCTGCGCCGTGGCCGCGGTCGGATTGTGAACATGGGATCGATTGCCGGTCGCGGCACCATTCCATTGTTGGGGCCCTATTCTGCATCGAAGTTTGCCTTGGAGGCGCTGACAGATGCGTTGAGAATGGAACTACAACCCTGGGGGATTCAGGTTTCGATTATCGAACCGGGGGCGATCGCAACGCCGATTTGGGAGAAATCAGCCATGTCGGCAGGGGACCTCGAAGCGTCGGCCAGCGAAGAGGCGAAGGCCCTCTATGGCGAGGCGGTGATTCGAATTCGTGAAGCGATTACCCAAGCGGCCCAACGAGCCATTCCAACGGATGCGGTGGTTCGAGCGGTGCATCATGCGCTGACGGCGTCTCACCCCAAAACCCGCTATCTCGTGGGCGCCGATGCCAAGCTGCGTGCGTGGATGGTGAAGTGGTTGCCGGATCGCATTCAAGATACGCTGCTGGCGTGGGCCCTGAAATATCCGCGCGAAGGCTAGGAAGACGCTGGTTTGTTTTGTTTATCTGGTTTGTCTGGTTTTTTGGTTGAGCCAGATGAACAAAATAAACTGGATAAACCAAACAAACCAGATCAGCCGACCAGATCGGGGTTGAGCCGATTCATCGGCTTAATCGAGAGGGCTTTGATTTCGTTGTAGATGATCGTGCGTCCTGCCTGGCGAAGCCGCGAGAAGACTCCTTCCACAATCACCTGGTCGCCTTCCCGAACTTCGATCTGACCGAGCGTGATAACTTTCAGCGTGCCCGCCTGATCCTTCAACAGAAACCCATAGGCCGGTTGGCCTTGCCGATTCGTCGCGAGTTGGACGTTGGTGACCTGGCCGGTTACCACCACTTCTTGGCGGTCGTACTGCTCGGGATGGGTGAGGAGTTCAGTGATCTCCAGGAGACCGGATGCGCAGGCATGCCATGGTATAGAGATGAAGGCGAACAGGGGGAATAGAAGAATCAGAAATCGTGTGGTTTGATGACGTTGACGCGGGGGCTGGTGGATGCTCGACAGTCTGGTCATGATGTAGATGTATTATACCTCACCGGGGGCAAAGTGCAATCGCCAATGCCTAACTCAAGCGAGACGGGCGGGAAAAGCGCGACTGGCATGACACGAAGTTCGAAGTTCTGGGTTCGAAGTTCTGAACACTTCAGTTTTCAGACCGACCCCCGTCTCGCTTTTCTCGCAAGTCTCGCTCCTCGCGCTACCATTTATCGGAGGCTCTGCCGCTCGCATCCTCCCCTCTCATACTGTTGAGGATCTGAGCCTGCATTTCGCTCAATTCCTTCGCAGGAAGCTCAGCAGAGTCTTCAACCGCTCTCACTTCTAGCTTTGGTATAGGTGCTGTCCGCTTGAGCAGTTCTTCATCCACTGCCTCGGGAGAGCGGTCCATGTCGTTGAGGATGGTGGTGAGCCGCTGCAGCCCAAACAAGTTCCTGGTGATTTCTGAATGCATGGCATTGGAGCTGGCTCCGAAGACGAGCGAGGTCCAGAATTTGATTTCGATCTCTTCGGCCAGGTTGCCCCAGATCATGGCGGTCAGTTTGTCGATGAGCGCGGACTCTGTCTTCTCCAACCCGTCGTAGGTCGAGAGCGAACGTTCGATGGGCTGCTCCGCGAGTACCGAGAAGGTTTCCTTCCACAAATCCAGTGGTGCTGTCACGGTGGCCGCAGCACCAGTCTGTAACGTGGCGTGGAGGGTGTGCAGGTACTGCGTGAGGTATTTCACTTTGCGGGCGGCGAGACTGCCGGCAGGGATGCCCCAGACATGTGCAATTTCATGATCTTGCAGCGGCGCAGAGATCGCGCTCTGATGCTCGCGTTCCGCCAGGTTGAGTCTGGTGCGATATTTTTCGGCCATGCGGAGTTGGGTTTGGAATTCGATGCTGAGCCGTTGCTGCTGATAGTCCTCAGCCGTGATCTCATCGGCTTCCCAACGCTGCTCCAGCAGACGAATTGCAGGCTTGGGCAGCACGGTCATCGCGGATGCGCGCAAGGCATCAAGCGTATCAGCAGAGATGGAGAAACGCTTGGTCAGGAGGGTACGGGCACGGTCGGCGAAGGCCTCACGGAGCTGCGTGAGTCTCCGGAGACTCGCGCATTGCAGCCACGTCCGCTCCCGCTTGAGCCGCACCTGCCGGCGGTATTGGTCGCGCCGGTCCGTGACGACCTTTATCGATTCTTTGGTCATGGTGGTGTTGGTGGGCTTGGTCCCGGCGACGCAGCGGGGATCCGGTCGGTCTGCCACGATGTACAGGATTTCTTCGTCCGTCACATCGAAGTACTGGAGCAGGATTAGTCGAAGCATGATCCGCCCTTGCATAGGCATGGCATCAATGACGGATCGGATCTTTTCAACGGTCAGGAGTGAAGCTGGTGACGCTATTGTGGTCATTGGGTTGAGGGGCCCCTATGCCGTGCCGGAATGATGCGATTCCAGATAGAGGGCGACGTATTCGCGAATCTCTTGAATGGTCCCGCTGACGAACATGTCCCGTGGGATTTCCACGCGCGTGAGAGTGGCCGGATCTATCCCGCGTTCAATCGCGTAGTCTTCGTCGATGTATAGACTCAACGATCCGTCGGGAAAGCGGATCGCGTAGAGTGCGTTATTGTCAGCCATCGAAAGTACTGGGGCGCTTCTAGCAGGATGCTAAAAAAGCCCGCCCGCATGAGAAGACCGTTGTTTGGTCTGTCTGGTCTGTTTAGTCTGTCTCGTCTTTGGTTGAACCAGACAAACCAGAGCAACCAGATGAACCTGACAAGCCACGCTTGCCGAGGACGGCCTTTTTGAGCATCCTGCTGGTCTGCCCCTGTTGGCCAATTTATACGGACTATTTAATGTCCAGCCTGCTAAATCTTAGGCCCACAAGGTTTACGGTATTACAGGTATCATACGGGTGATTTGGCTGTCAAAGCGGAGAATCCGTTCTAGCAGGATGCTGAAAAAGTCCGCCAGCTTCGTTCTCGCCTCGAAAGCATCCTCAACGTAGCCCAGAGGCTACGCCTCCGGTGCTTTCATCGGCTGCGGCTTTGCTGGACGGTCTTTTTGAGCATCCTGTGGGGATGTTCCCGTCTTGTCTTGGAGCTATGCCGAAATAGTTTTTCAGGAGTCTGCTAGGTCAGCGTTTGCGTGAAAACAGCATCGCAGCCACAGGATATCGGCCGTAAAGCCCGCCAGGGTGAGTCTTCTCCAACAAGAACGGCCTCCGATCGTGAGACCGAAGGCCGTGTCCGATGCGTCTCTGCGACGCCGTATCAGCCGCCGAGCGTGTCGAGCGTTTCCTTGAGGCTCTTGCGAATGCAGGTGAAAATCGGCGTATCGCGCAGCGTGTAGCGGGAGCCTTCGGT
>JANYBU010000033.1 GCA_025360665.1 Nitrospira sp. | reverse complement strand
TTCTCTCTTTGTTAGAATCCTCTGCGCCACAGAACCTGTGGCGAATATCTTCTCCGTATGGTGGGTGTAGCTCAGTTGGTTAGAGCGCCGGATTGTGGATCCGGAGGTCGCGGGTTCGAAACCCGTCACTCACCCCATACCACTGGCCGACCAATCTTTATAGCAGTTAGATTGATTTGTTGACGTCACGGTGCATTCACGCCACTCTTAAAAGACTCCTGACTTCGGAGAGAGGGTGGATGATGGACTTGTGGGAGGCGCGAGCCAAGGCAGCGATCGTCGACGCTATTGGTCAGAGATTACTCAGGTCGCACGGGTGACTGGAGCGGAGTGGATGGATCTACTGTATTAGGAAGGGGACGGGGAGTTCCATTCTGGCGTTCGAGTTTTTCTAAGACCTCTTGCTTGAGCCTCGTGGGTTCCTCAATCCGATTTTCGCGCTGCAGGGCTCCCAAGTCCGCTGACTTGCGGGCGTTCAACTCCACCATGTCTGCCTCATCCCTGACCAAGGTTGGGGTCAGGAACACAAGCAGGTTAAGCTTGTCGGTTTGTCGGCTTTGAAAGCGGAAGAGCCAACCTAAGAGTGGAATATCTCCAAGGAAAGGGACTTTATTTTCGTTGAGGGTGATGTTATCCCGCACGAGTCCGCCGATGAGGATCGTCTGTTGATCTTTCGCAATGGTGGTCGTCTCCATCGACCGTTTGGTCGTGGAGGGTCCGACCGGGATGGTGGACGTCCCGCTCCCGATCGTTTGTGCGACATTTTCTTCGATCGCGGTAATCTCCTGCTTGATTTCTAATCGGATCAGGTCGTTCTCCAAGACCTGCGGGGTGATTTCCAGTGTGACGCCGACATCCTTTCGCTCGATCGTGACAAGGGTACCACCCGTGATTCCCTGTGCCTGACCCGTAGGGAACGGACGATTTTCACCCACGACGATCTTGGCCTTTTGATTGTCTGCGGCGAGTACTTGAGGTGTCGACAGGACGTTGGTGTCTGTCAGGCTCATCAACAGCTGCAAGAACGCACGTACGTTGACGGTGTTGAGGACCGATACCGCTCCTCCGGTTGCAGCGCCAGCCGCAGTCCCAGTAATGGCCTGCGCGATGGTTGCCAAATTTTCTGGTGCGGTATTGAATCCAGCAATGCCTAGCAGTGAACCGCTCCTGCCCGAACCAATTACCTGAAGAGGGTCGCTCCCGATCTGTCTGAGCCGGCTGACCTGCACCTCTAAGATGACGGCTTCGACAAAGACCTGCTTCCGGCGCGTATCCAAGTCTCGAATCACGGATTGCAACTTGGTGTAGGCGCTTTTGGTCGAACTAATGATGATCGAGTTCGTGGCCTTGTCCGCAAAGACCTGGACGGGGGCTTCGAATTCGCTCAAGGGCCTGAATAGTGGTCGTGCGCCCGGTGCCGTCTGTGCTACGGTCTGAGATCGGGCGACGAGATTGGTCAGGATGGCGGCAAGGTCAGTCGCATTGGCGTTTTTGAGTTTGTAGACGAATACCCCGCGCTCCGGAGGAAGGTCCCCCATCGCCACGATCTGATTGACGTTCCCTTTCGGGATGACAGTCAGACGACTGACCTCGAGTGCCGCCACGAACATGCTATACGCTTGGTCGTGCGTGACCTTGGTAGGGGAATACACGCTGATTTTCCCCCCGGCCTTCTTGACGACATCGTCCAAGACAAAGTTCTTACCGGTCAACTCGCTGATGAAGCGAACAAAAACAGAGAGTTCGACATCATTGAAGTCGAGGGAGACCCGTCCGGAGGAGCTTCCTCCAGATTCAGCCCACGGAGTGAGAGGAAGCAGAAATCCACTCATCACTGCCAGCAGGCAGACGAGAGAGACCTGCCTGATCCACCTCAATTGTCCGAAAGAGAAAAAATCCATGATTTACAAACAATGTATGCGAAGAGACCGATCATCCACCGGACCACATCGAGCATGAAAATGGGAATACAGGACGGTACCATAAGGCTCGTCATCGACACAACCAGACTAGCGTATCTGCTGCATGAGAGCTGCTACTGCAACCACTGATTAGCCCCAGATTTCTGCGACAAGTCGGCCGGGCTTGGCGCTTGTGTTGCTCGACATCCTGTTCAAGGATGCCTCCCTAGCCTACTTAACCTTGGCTCCTGCTTCGCGGGTTCCCACGGTAGGTCCGCCCATCTACCTGGAACCTCCCCGTAGTCGCTCCGCGAGAAGACTCTCTCGACGGCGATTCTTGACGGGCTTGTTCATTTTTGAAGAAGGGTCGAGGAAAATGAGGAGGCGGGGTTCGACTAACGCCTTATTATTCAAGGATATTCAAACTCAGTGTGAAGACCATAATGGCACTAGGATTGCATTTATCCGAACAATTTTCCCCCTCAAGATCGTGAGAAACCGCACGGAAGCGAAATCTGGTGCAAAGTGGGTAAGGGAGCCACTTCGCATCTTCCAATGATCTGCTAAGGTTGTAACGTGCGGACCGACAAGAAACCCCCTCAAAAATCTGACAAAAAGACTCCCTCCCGGGTGCACAAACGGGGTGTTGTCGGCTACAGCAAGAAAAGTGCACTGCTCGAGGAAGCCATCACCCACATGAACACCGGCAAGTACGGCCGGTCGTCCACTGCGTTGAAAGAGTTGCTCGCACTTGATCCTCACAACACAGAAGCTCGCCGGCTCTTTGCGACGCTGCATCTACGCCTAGGCAGTCTCGTCACGGCTCGGCAAGCATTTGAGTCCCTCGCCAATGAAGCGATCGGGCGACAAGACTTCTGGCTGGCCGAATCCTTGTTGCGCGAATACTTGGCTGCCGGGCCTCGTTGCGTCCCGTTCCTCGAACTCTTGGCCCATGTGTATGAGGAAAAGGGGGATGCCATGGCCGCGGTGGCTGAATTGGGTAAGGCCATTGACATTCTCATCGAGGATCCAGACGCTGAAAATCCCAAGAAACCTTCTCATATCTATGCCAAAGTGAGAGAGCTTGCGCCGGTCAGCGCTGTGGCCTTTCAGTTTGCCTCTCTCTTCGACATACAAACCGGTGAGTTTCTCGGGCCTCATTCCGTGGCTTCTGCCGCAGTGACTTCATTGGAAGTCGATGCCTCGCAGCCCCAAGACGAAATCCTCTCCACCACTGAAGAATCTAGCGTTTCTGATGTGATGCCGTGGGAACAGCTTGATGGGGCTCTTCCGAGTCCCGAGGCTCCGTCACCCAACTCGTTGGATTCCGTCATCGAATCGCTCGATGTTCCGGACGTTCTGATAGATCCGCCACCGGTTGGTTCGGCTTCACAGGAACTGCGGGTTCCGCCGTCCGAATCTACGGGGCCAATCCAAGAGGCCAATCCCCTCGCTCAGGATATGTTGCCATCGTTATCGGGTCAGCCGGACACAGAGGGGGAGCAGGCTGCCATTCCAATATTGGCCGAGCCGCCGCTACCGTCGAGTGGACATCGTGATGATGAGATGGGGGATCCGATTGTCGAACTATCGCCCTTTGTGGATGACGGATTTACCCCTAGCTCCTCGGCGGAGCGAACTGCAGACGTCGGGATAGCCATCGCGTCTTCCGTCGGATCGCCGGGGCTATCCTCTCCCATGCCTTGGGAGCAGATAGAGAATGCTACCATCAGGATTGAGGAGGCGGCTCCGTTAGCTCCATCGGAGGGAGCACTACTATTTGGCGATGAATCCGTTCTTACCCCGTCCGTCGTCACTCAGCCTGAATCTGTATCAGATCAGTTGGCGAGTCCAGCTCCTGCGCCAGATCTGACGGAGCCTAGTGAGTCGATCTTTGCGGTGGATCCGTCAACGAGCCCCACGGTGCTTCCAGAGCCAGAAATCCCAGCCCCGTCCGTCGCTGACTCCTCTTCCGCGGTCCCATTTTCATGGAACACTGTCTTCGACGGCGCATGGAAGTTTGGCGCAGGAACTTCGTCGTCGAGTGCGCCTTCCGCATTGTCCAAGCCGGGTACGAGTTTACAGGATGCAAGGGAATTAGAATCAGTTGAACCAGAATCAGCTCCAGAACCGCCCGTCTCATTCAGCGATCCCGAGCCGCTGCCATCGGCGTATCCTTCGATCGTAAGTGAAGTGAGTGGATCGATTGCAGGAATAGATGCGACCAGAGAGTCTGATCTGCCACGGCCAGCTACGGTTCTTTTTCCGGAAGAACCCTCGCGGCCAGCGGAGCCACCGACTTTTTCGAGCGATGCCCCAAATTCCTTCAAGGTGGACTTTCCAGTGCCACCTCTGCCAGAGCCGGTCGAACCCGCTCGTGAGTCTGAACCAGTTTCGTTCCCGTCTTTTATGGAGCTGCAGCCCGTGGCGCCATTTCTAGAATCCTCCGCTCCGGAGCCTTCACCTTCAGCGGTGATCCCGGAAGCACCACCCGCGCCTGAACCGGTTTCCACAGCGCACCATGAAATACCCATCACACTGTTCCAGGTCGCCGCGGCTCCTCCGCTCTCCGCAGCGCCAAGTGATGCGCCATCGGCATCTCCCGCCTTGATGGATACACTGTCGCCTTGGAGCACTGGCGAAGCTGAGGTTCAGCCACATCGTCCGTCTGATAAGAAGCGAAATTGGGACAAGGAGAAGGGGGAGGCTCCAGTCGTTCCGCCGGTTCCGTTAACGCTGCTGGAGGAATCGCCTGAAGCGGTCGCCGAGCTGTCGCGTAGTGGAGGATGGGAGTCGGCTCCCTCGGAGGCGGTAACCCCTGTCGTTGAAGCGGTGGCCCCCGTCGTGGAAAAGGTTGTTCTTCAGGAAGATACGAGACCGGAGTGGGTTCGGGCGAGTGAATCGATCACGTTTGTGAATCTTCCTCCATCGCCTTCCGAAACATGGCAGGATTCCGGCATCGAATCCACCCCCACGAAGCCAGAACCTGCGCCCTCGGTCGCCGCGTCAGCTGTTGATATCCTTTTTGACTCAACGGGACTGAAAAGCCAGGTTCGAACGCAGGATCGCTTGGCGTCGCCAAGACCCCGCCCTCGGTTTGCTGCGCGAGTGGCTCGGGTCCGCATTGGGATCTCGTCGTTTATCTGGTCCTGTTTTTCGACGACGCGATCGATGGTTTTGTTGTGTGTGGGGTTGGTGCTTTCCTGCGCTGTGTTGATGGCGGTCGGCATTGGGGCGGTTGGATTAGCCTGGGTGGTGATGGAGGCTTCCCCGTCGTCGGCCTATCGCAACCTGACGACGAGTCCTCCGCTCGCACTCACTGATTCAAGAAAAAACGGGTATCTCTTGCTGCTCGGCTTCGACGCTTCTGCGGAACATGATCCGCTCCAAGCGGGTTACGAGCGTAAGGTGGACGGGAGCGATCTCCAGGCTGCGAGCGCCTGCATGGTTGGTGATGAGGGGAAAGGGATGACGACGGCTGGGGCCGCCGCCAACGTGCTCCGAGGATGGTTCACCAGTGCCGACCCGGTGGCGCAGCTGAAGCCGCAGGCTGCAGCCGTACGATCATGGGTGGCTCAAGAATCAGTTGCCCTCAGGCGCTACCAACAATGGCTTTCGATGCCGTTTGAAGATGTGGGATACGGAGAAATCCTGAGCCCGAACTGTGCCCATATTGTGCTGGCCCATCGGTTGTACCTGGCAGAAGGGTTTGCTCAGGGTCTCAGCACGGGTCTCGAACGACTTGAGACCGATATGGGATCCTGGCGCGCTGCACTGGGACAGTCGAAGACGTTGATGGTGAAGATGTTGGCAGCGACGGCAGTCCAGGACG
>JANYBU010000448.1 GCA_025360665.1 Nitrospira sp. | reverse complement strand
GGAATGCCGCGGCTGTGGCCTGAAAGTTGGGGTCGATGTTCCTGCCGATCAACCCAGTGGGTTAGTCGATCGGGTGATGTGGACCGATGATGCGATCCATCGGCTGGATCGCATGCCTCCGTACCTTGCCCC
The DNA here is from genome assembly GCA_025360665.1 of Nitrospira sp. Classification (GTDB taxonomy): domain Bacteria; phylum Nitrospirota; class Nitrospiria; order Nitrospirales; family Nitrospiraceae; genus Palsa-1315. The sequence continues at coordinate 2,369 of JANYBU010000448.1, read as the reverse complement.
ACTCGTGCGCGGTGAGGTGGAGCAAGACGTGCGGGTGAGAGGAGAGCGGGTCATCGCCTACGACACGTTGCTCCGTCCAAGAACCGGCGAACGTATCGAGTGGGAACCTGAAGCGGAGCGTCGATTGGACAAGGTGCCGGCGCCGGTACGTGCCATGGCACGCATTGAATTAGAGCGGACCGCGGCTGATCGCGGCGAGACGCGCATCACCGTCGCGCTGATGGAAGAAGTGAAGGCGCGTTATTTCGGGATGGGCGCACAAAAGACGTAAGGGGTGAGGCGTCAGGGGTAAGGCGAGAACAACGTAGGTCCTGTCACCTTACGCCTCACGTTTCACGCCTCACGGAATTAATATGTTGCATCGAATGGCGTTGCGAGTATTGCCCAGCCTCAGTCTGGCCGTTACAGAAGACGCTGTGCGTAAGAAAAAGCGGATCATCATGTTTGTGCCTGGGTTGGTGGCGTTTGCTGTCTATCGGTTGGCCAAGCTGCTGTTGCCGTTGTCGGAACCGATCGTGTTGCTGATGGTCAGCGGTCTTGTCGCGTTGCTGACGGCGCTGTTAGCCTATCGTGTCGGTCGCGCCACTGCGTGGGGGAGGATTTTCCAAGAGGATGGGAGCCGTTTGCTGCTCTGGCTCGGCGGCTGGATTGGGTTTGTGTATGGGGTCCAGTTGTCTTTGCTGGTCTTGGCGCTGCTCTGGCTCGTCGGGTATGACTATCTAAAACATCCGGATGGGCCGGCCATGATGGCCATCATCATTTCCTGCACGTCTGTCGCGCGCGACGCTTTCGAGATTGGTCACGTGCGGAAAGTGGCCCTCATGGGCCGTCCATTTCCGACGTTTCCTGATGGGGCGGCCCTCCGCACGATGGTGGGCAATCATGCGATGGAACTTGCTCCCTGGGTCGCAGTTGGTCTGGTCGTCGGTGCACTGGGCGCGTCGCTGGGGCACCTCGTCGAGGCGAATCAGGGCGCGGCCTTGGTCCAGCTGTCCGCTGTGTCGGTGCTGGGGGGCGGGGTCGCTCTCTGTGCCTACTTAGCTGGGCTTCGCCCACAGGCGTCATGGGTCCAAGGGCTCTTACAGACGAAGGCGAGCGAATTGCTCAAATATTGGTGGTGGCCTGGATTCGCCTTTGCCGCGACGTATTATCTGGTGGCGGCGGGATGTGTGGTTTTCCTCTTGAGAGAGCCTGGAATTCCCATTTCCTATGCCATGGCCGGCGGCGGATTCGTGACAGGCATGATGGCGCTGTATTGTTACTATCTCGGGTTTCGACGGCATGTAGAAGAACAACAGGGACACACGATGTCGAGCGCCTTGCTCCGATGTCCCTTCGTCATGGGAATTCTCGGCAAGTCGACGGGCGCAGGGGTTTCAATGCAGGCTGGTTCTGGCTCGAAGATCTAAGCAGAATGCTGAAACAGTCCGCCATCCTGTCTTGTTCATGTGGTCTGTTCGTCTGTCTGGTGTGGTTGGTTGCATGAGACTAACCAGATGGACCAGACAGACCGGGCTTGTCCCAGACGTGCAGATCCTCGAAGTTCTCGCGCGGCAACATAGTTTATCCGCAGCCTGCTAAGAGAATGGTATGAAGAAGAAGGCGTATAGAGTCATCGGGTATTCTGTCCTGCTGTTGGTTGTTCTCGCGGCCTTGGGGATTGGCTGGGGTCTTCAGAGCCAATCCTTTGCCGAGGATGCCACCGATCTGTATTTCAAGACACCAGGGACCCCCGAGGGGCCGCCGGCTCCTTCTCCCCAGGAGACTGTCTACTCGCGCGTCGGGTCGTTCGACAGTCGATTGCTCGTGTGGTTCGTCACACAACTCCACACCTACTTCGGAGGGTTTGTTCTCGCGTTGCCGATTTTTTGTGTGTTGCTGGAATTTCTGGGGCTCAGCAGCAGAAAGCCCGAACTCGCACTTCGCTATGACGGCCTTGCGCGGGATTTGGCAAAAGTCGCCCTGCTCGCCCTGTCGGTGACGGCCGTGGTCGGGAGCCTCATGCTGGGGATATTTCTCTATTTCTATCCCAGCTTCATGAAGTACATGGGCGGGACGTTCAAAACCTTTATGCCGGTCTACGCGTTCGTGTTCCTCGGAGAATCGCTGCTGCTCATCACCTATTACTATAGCTGGAACCGGCTGACTGAGCCGGCTTCGAAGTGGGTTCATGCATCGATCGGTCTGTTGTCTAACCTGTTTGGGACGGCACTACTGCTCTTGGCAAACGCCTGGTCGGCCTTCATGATGGCTCCAGCCGGTGTCGATGCGCAAGGGCGGTTTTTGGGGAACGGATGGCATTTGCTCCATTCGGCTCTGTGGAATCCATTGAATGTCCATCGCTTCCTGGCGAACATTATGTCCGGTGG
>JANYBU010000445.1 GCA_025360665.1 Nitrospira sp. | reverse complement strand
GGACATTAATGAACTTGACAACCTTCTTCCTTCTCTCCTAAAGTGCCCTCCACATTGTGACTCCTGGGTAAGGGAAGAGGGTGCAAATCCCTCGCGGTCCCGCCGCTGTAAATGGGGACGAAACCCGTGAATGCCACTGTCCGCCTCGGCGGATGGGAAGGCGCGGGGAGTAGGGTGAACCATGAGCCAGAAGACCTGCCAGGATAGTTGACCGACATTCCCTCGTGGGCTGGGGAAGTGGCGAGGATGAGTTGCGGGTGCAATCCTCAGGGTCTGTCAGGCCTTGGGGATTTTTTGTTTGAGCACTCGAAGTGGTTGGTATAACCGTTGGGCGATGGCTGCCATTCTTTTGGTGGTCTTTGTTGCCGGGGCGTGGAGTGATGGTTCTTTTGCACTTGCCGACGAGGCGGACGTGACACGTCGACAGCAGGGCATCCTCACGGGCATGCCCTTTATGGCGCATATTACCCCTCGCACCTTCGTCGATGATCTCGGTCGCAAACTGTATTTGGCCAAGGCCCCCTCGCGGATCGTCTCGCTCGCGCCCAGCATTACCGAAATTCTCTATGCCATTGGGCTAAATGACGAGATTGTCGGCGTCACCGAGTTTTGCGATTACCCGCCTGAGGCTAAGCAGAAACCGAAAATCGGATATGCTCAGCCGAATATCGAAGCTATCGTCACGTTGGAGCCTGACCTGGTGTTGGCCCCACGCGCCTTTCTCCGGGCCGATCTGTTGGCCAAACTTGAGCAATTGAAAATTCCGACCTTTGTGGTCGACCCGGAGTCGTTCGAGGAGATTCCCAGTCGGATTCAAACCGTCGGTCGCATTCTCAATCGATCCTCTGCCGCCGATGGGGTTGCCATGGCGATGCGGCAACGCATCGCCGCGATCCGGGGAAAAATGGAAGCGGCTGCGCGGGTTCGGGTGCTCTATGTGTTGAACAGCCAGCCGCTGATTACCGTCGGGCCGGGCAGTTATCTTGATCAAGTAATCAATGTGGCTGGCGGTTTCAATATCGCCTCCCAGACGTCGGTGCCCTACCCGCATCTCAACATGGAAGCCGTCCTCAAGGAAGACCCTGAGATTATTATATTTCCCATCGGAAAGGCCGAAGGGATTCCACTCAGTGAGCAACAGCAATGGCTGCGATGGACCTCGTTGTCGGCGGTCAAGCAAGGACGGCTGCACCAAATTCCTGCCGATGTGTTGAATCGTCCAGGGCCACGGATAGTCGAGGGGTTGGAAGCATTGGCTCGGATCATCCACCCTGAAGCGTTCACTGCGAGTGTCGCGCCGTGAGTAGTATGAATCTCACCACCGATCCGTCACGTGCATCCGGCCCAACCGAACAAGCGAATAGGGCGACTGATTCGGGCGCATCTCCTGTCCTAGTCAGGGCCCGGATAACCGGTGGATCTGTGCTTACCGCCAGACGATGGAGCGCCGTGATGGCGCCGCTTGTAGTGATGTCCGTCGCGCTCCTCTTGATCTGTTTACAGTTCGGGACGCAATGGATTGGGCTCACCCAGATCATCGACATTGTAGGGCAGGCTCTGCGTGAATGGACCGTTGAAAGTGAGCACATCGGGACAACCGGCGTGATCCTCATCCAGGTGAGACTCCCACGTGTGTTGTTGGGGTTTCTTGTGGGCGCGTGCTTGGCATCCGTCGGTGTCGTGCTGCAGGCGCTGTTGCGGAATCCCTTAGCCGATCCCTATGTGCTCGGGGTGTCGAGCGGTGCGGCATTGGGCGTCGCCCTCGCCATCCTTCTGGGGGTGGGCACCACGGTGGTGGCCTTTTCCGTGTTACCGCTCTGTGGATTTGCCGGAGGGTTGTTGTCGTTAGTGGTGGTCTATCGCATGGCGGTTTCTTATGGTCGGTTGCCCATTCACGCACTCCTGCTCGCAGGTGTGATTCTCAATGCGATCTTTTCGGCAATGATCATGTTCGTGACCTCCATCATGGAGCCGAATCGCTCCGTCGGAACGATGACCTGGCTGATGGGAACGTTGACTGCACCGTCGTATCCGGCGTTAGCCATCTTGGCCTGCTATCTGATGGGCGGTCTTTTCCTGTTGCTCAATCAGGCGCGCCGACTGAATGTCCTGACGTTGGGTGAAGAGTCTGCGCGTTCGCTGGGAATCGACACAGAGCATGTCAAGCGAGTGATTTATGTGCTCTCGGCCCTAATCACCGGCGCAGTGGTGTCGGTGAGTGGCATGATCGGGTTCGTTGGGATGGTCATCCCGCACGCCGTCCGGTTTCTCCTTGGGGCGGATCACCGGCTGCTCTTGCCGGCGTCGGCCTGCATTGGAGGAATGTATCTGGTCATCGCCGATACCTTGGCACGTACGCTGCTCACACCGACAGAAATTCCTGTGGGGATCGTCACTGCGCTGGCAGGTGGACCGTTTTTCATCTACCTCCTAGTATGGAGGAAGGATCGGTTCGCATGAGCCTGTCTCCAGAGAACGCAGATTTGATGATAGACAAGCCACCGGGACCCGGTGTCGTTGCGGCACACAAGGCCTATCAGGTGGGGGGGCTGCGATTTCACTATCATCCTCTCCGTCGAGGAGCCGCCAACTGGGTTCTCGACGGACTGACGTTCGATGTCGATGCTGGAGAGATTCTGGGCATCGTGGGCCCGAACGGGTCAGGGAAGACCTCGTTACTCAAACTGTTGGCGAAAGTGTTGCGGCCACACGCGGGTGACATGGCCTTGTTCGGGCGCGATCTTGGCTCGATACCGCAAGTTGAGGTGGCAAGGACTGTGGCCTTTGTGCCTCAAGAGAGCCCCCAGGTCTTTTCCTTTACCGTGATGGAAACGGTTCTGATGGGCCGGTATCCGCATCATCATGGCGCGGGGTGGAGTGCAGGATTCGGCTGGGAAAGCGCCGAGGATGTGTCGATTGCCGAGCAGGCCATGCAGTCCACGGATCTCACCCACCTGGCTGGTCGCTCGGTGATGGAGCTCTCGGGTGGTGAACGCCAACGCTGCATGATTGCCCGGGCCTTGGCGCAAGCGCCCCAAGTCCTCTTGCTGGATGAGCCCACCGCGTTTCTCGATATCCAGCACCAGATTGAAATCTGCGCGATTGTGCGCCGGCTAAAAGAGGAACGTGGCTTGACCGTGGTGCTCGTCTCCCACGACCTGAATCTTGCGAGCCAATACTGCGATCGAATTCTGATGCTGAAGGCCGGAGCGCTCTTCCGCCTCGGCCCGCCGCATGACGTGATTGATGCCGATGTCTTGCGAGCTGTCTATGGATGTGACGTCTTGATCGATCGTCATCCAGAATCGGGCGTCCCCAGGGTCACTATGCCCAGTTATATTTCAACGAAGAATGTCAGAGATCACTTGTAACGGGAAGGGTTCGTGCCCGATCCTCTCGTTTATTGTCAGGGCACGGTATTTTTAATCAGGAGGAGAGCTCAGAGAGAAATCATCAGCAACGGGGAAGATGGTGTAAAGCCATCACGGTGCCGCCACTGTAAGCGGGGAGTGATCCTGCA
>JANYBU010000427.1 GCA_025360665.1 Nitrospira sp. | reverse complement strand
TCCGAATCGGATCACCTGGCCACGGACGTTGGGAGTTAGCGATCGGGCGTTACGGCAGATCTCGCTGGGAGAGGGGACTGCGGGTCGCACGGGCCAGTTTGTGATCACGGAAGCTTCCGAAGTCATGGCGATGCTCGCTTTGGCATCGAGTCAAGCCGACATGCGACATAGGCTTGGGCAGATCATCGTTGGGTTTACAACGGATGGTAAGCCAGTGCGGGCAGAGGAATTTGAATGTGCCGGGTCCATGGCAGTCTTACTTAGGGAAGCGTTGTTGCCGAACTTGGTTCAGACGCTGGAGGGAACTGCGGCGTTCGTGCATACGGGTCCGTTCGGTAATATCGCCCACGGGAATTGTTCGATTCTTTCCGATGCCATCGCATTGCGTTGTGCGGACTATGTCGTCACGGAGGCTGGATTCGGTAGTGATCTCGGGGCGGAGAAATTTTTCAACATCAAGTGCCGCCTCTCAGGATTCAAGCCAGCGGCGGCCGTGGTGGTAGCTACGCTTCGCGCACTCAAGCTTCACGGTGGCGGAGGAGCGGTCAAGGTTGGAGCCCCGCTCCCGGCAGGGTTTACCGGGCCTAATCAGGAGGCATTGGTAAAAGGCTTCGCGAACTTGGAGCAGCACATTGCGAATGTGAAAGCCCATGGGGTGCCCGTGGTGGTGGCGGTCAATGCGTTCATCGATGATCCGGTGGGTGAGCTGGAATGGGTTCGAGAGCGGTCCCGAGAGGTTGGTGCGGTGGATGCCGCGGTCTCAACCCATTGGGCCGATGGGGGCAGAGGGGCTGAAGATTTAGCGAGGGCGGTGGTCAGAGCCACAGCGGAAACGTCTACGTTCAGGCATTTATATGACGTCGCCTGGCCGATCAAGAAGAAAATCAAGACCATTGCCACGCAAATGTATGGGGCCTCGGACGTCTCGTTCGGCGCAGAGGCCGAACGAGACATCGAGTTGGCGCAGCAGCTCGGACTTGATCAGCTGCCCATCTGCATGGCCAAGACGCCGTTATCGCTGTCGCACGATCCGGCGTTGAAAGGGCGTCCATCCGGGTTTACGCTGCCGATTAGGGAGGTGCGAATGCTCGCAGGGGCTGGGTTTCTCACGGCGGTCTGTTCAGGTATTCAACTCATGCCGGGGTTGCCTAAAAAGCCAGCCGGAGAACGCATTGGAATTGATCCAGGCACGGGCGAGATTGTGGGGCTTTCCTGAAGGCTAGCGCTGCTTAAGATAGCGGAAGAATTCCGAGTCTGGACTCACCACCAGTGTGGACTTATCTTTGAAGGTTTTCTTATAAGCTTCCATCGAGCGAGTAAATTCAAAAAAATGAGGATCCTGCCGGTAGGCGTCAGCATAGACCTTAAAGGCCTTTGCGTCCCCCGCGCCACGAAGTTCTTCCGATTCCTTGTATGCCTGCGCCAGAATAATCTCGCGATCCTTTTCCGCCTCTGAACGGATTTTCTGTGCTTCCTCAGCGCCTTCCGCACGGTATTGCTTCGCCTGTCGTTCACGCTCAGCTTGCATTCTGGCGAACACGGCCTTCTCATTCTGCTCAGGAAGGTCGGCGCGTTTGATTCTCACGTCCTGAATCTCGATCCCATACGCGGACGCCTTCTCATGCGACCGCTGGGTCACGATTTTCATGAGATCGGCCCGGTGATCCGCGACGATCTCCAGAAGGTCATGGCGCCCGAGTTCGACCCGGAGTTCAGAATAGATAATATCGTTGAGCCGTTGCAGCGCTCCCCGTTGGGTTTGAAAGTTCTGATAGACCTTGAGTGGGTCGACAATTCGCCATTTGGCGTAGTTGTCAAGAAGGAGGGTCTTTTTGTCTTGGGTGATCACATCTTGCGCATCTGAGTCGTAGTCCAGCAGGCGCTTATCGAAGTAGGTGACCTCTTGAATAAACGGCACTTTCACATAGAGTCCCGGCTCCGTGAGATTGCGAACAGGCTTCCCGAGTTGGACCACGATCGCATTCTGGGTGATGTCCACGGTGAAGAGCGGCGAGGCCCCCAGGAAAAACAATCCGATTACGACCACCACGAGTGCAATGAGGAACCCCTGCTTGGTCATGGTTTCTGGTCCTCAATGGGAGTGCTGTTCTTGGGTTTGAGACGCTCGAGCGGAAGGTAAGGAAGCACGCGATCTCCTGCCTTGCCATCAATGATGACTTTCTCCATGTTTGGGAGAATTTCTTCCATGGTCTCGATATAGATCCGCTTGCTGATGATGTCTTTGGCTTGATTGTATTCTTTTAGGGTCGCCATAAAACGGTTGGCCTCACCTTGGGCGCGATTTAGTCGCGCCTGGGCATTGCCCTTGGCCTGGTTCACCACCTGAGCGGCTTCGCCTTGGGCTTTAGGGAGAATGTCGTTGCGATAGCTCTGAGACTGGTTGATCAGTTTCTCTCGATCTTCCTTCGCATTCGTCACATCCTTGAACGCAGCTGCCACGGCCTCGGGAGGACTGACGTCCTGGAGTTGGATGGCAGCGACTTGGACGCCGCCCTGATACTGGTCGAGAAGGGATTGGAGGAGCACCTGGGTATCCTGTTGGATCTGGGCTTTGCCGGTCGTCAACGCCTCGTCGATCTTGCCCTTACCGACCACTTCTCGCATTGAAGCCTCGGCAGCTTTGCCGATCGTCTCATGGATT
>JANYBU010000411.1 GCA_025360665.1 Nitrospira sp. | reverse complement strand
CGTGCTTGCTTGTATGGCCTCAATCGGCGTGCCCGGCACCCTGAATTTCATCGCCGAAGTCATGATCATCGTCGGCAGTTGGAACAAGTATCCGTTCCAAGTCATCGTGGCCGTGGTCGGCATCGTCTTGACCTTGGCCTATTTGTTCAAGATGATGCGCGGGCTTTTCTATGGACCCATGGACCAGAAGTACAGTCACGCGCACGACGCAGTCGCCGTGGTTGATCGTCTTCCGCTCTTGATCATGATCACCGTCAGCATCGGGTTCTTTTTCTTCCCCATGCATCTCTATAATGTGGTGCGGTCGGGCGTCGATCCCCTAATTGCCAAGATCACCCGGGTCGTGCCGGTGGCGGCGCTTGATCGTGAATCGTCCCACGTGAACCGTGAAACGACGAGTCCCCCAGGGATGCCTAGTGCTCCGCTCTTGGCGATCAACCCTGGACCCCGCACCCCGCATCCCTTACGAGGGCTCGAATGACCTTCGCGTTCACGATGGTTCCCTCCGATCTCTTGTTGCTGTTACCGGAGATCCTGCTCACGTCCTGGTTATGTCTCATTCTGATCATCGATTTCTCGTTCCCTCGGCTGCCCAACGAACAATTAGGCTATTTCAGTATCGCCGGGCTCGTCGCCACCCTTGGCTGCCTGGTCTGGTTCGATATCACCGGCATCACCGGGACCCTCTTCGCGAACATGTTCGTCCTTGACCGGATGGCGCTGTACTTCAAAATGTTCATCGCCGGATCGACGATCCTCGTCATTCTGGCCTCAATCGATTACATCCATCGATTCAAGTTTTTCCGCGGAGAATTTTATTTCTTGATCATGATGTCAGCCCTCGGGATGATGTTTATGGCTTCCGCGAACGACCTGCTGTCGGTTTTCGTTGCTCTGGAATTTTCCACCGTCGGCTTCTATGTCCTCGTCGCGTATCTCCGCGAGGACACGGCCTCGAACGAAGCAGGCATCAAGTTTTTCATCCTGGGCATCTTCGCCGCAGGCCTCCTCGCCTATGGCATCAGTTTGGTCTACGGAGAAACTGGTAAACTGGTATTTTCCGATATGAGGGTGGCACAGGCTACACCGGGATTAGCCATTGGCTTCCTGCTGATTTTCGGCGCATTAGGATTCAAAATCGGCGCCGTGCCCTTCCACTCATGGATTCCAGACACCTATCATGGATCGCCGACACCAGTGACAGCATTCCTTTCGATCGCACCCAAGGGAGCGGCCTTTGCCATCCTCCTGAGAATGTTTTTCGTCGCCCTGGCGACCTTTAAGCCGATCTGGACCCTGCTGCTTGTCGCTGTGTCCATCTTGTCCATGACCTACGGCAACATCGTGGCCATAGCCCAAAAGAACATGAAACGGCTCCTGGCCTATTCCGGTATCGCCCAGATCGGCAACGTGCTGATCGGTCTTGCGGCCGGTACGAAGATGGGCAGCGATGCGATGCTGTTCTACCTCCTGACCTATCTGTTCGCCAATCTCGGTGCCTTCGCTATTATCATTGCCGTCAGCGAAGCCATCGGCAGTGAGGAAATCGACGACTACAGCGGCCTGGGCCGCCGGTCGCCCTTTCTCGCCTTTTCAATGCTGATTTTCCTCTTGTCGCTGGCAGGGGTACCCCCGCTGGCCGGCTTCATCGGCAAACTGTACATCTTTGTCGCGGCCATGAAGGAAGGGCTCTACATGCTCATCACCGTGGGGCTCATCAACATCGTCATTTCCATGTACTACTACCTTATCGTCGTGAAGAAGATGTACATCAGCGAACCCCACGACCCGTCGCCCCTCAAGGTCTCGGGCCCGATCAAGGTGGTGATCTACGTCTGTCTCGCCGGCACCCTCGCGATCGGCATCTATCCGCAACCTGTCACCGACTGGGTTGTCTCGGCCATCTTGATGTTTTCAAACTTGGCTGATCCGACCGCATCCCTTCCCGTTCCCCCTGCCGTCATTCTCTTCGGCGGCTAAGTCCACCGGGGGCGGTTCCCCAGCGTCCAGCGAGCATTCTGCTAAGATATTTCTTGCAGGGTCTTCCGGAGGAGGGTACAGTTTCCCAGACATTGGCTTACATCCCCACGCCCGCGCACACTTGAACCATGGAATCCGTCACGCAGGAACGTCCAGCCGCGCCCGCACCCATCCGATCGGAACCGGTTCCCGACAGCAGTCCGTCACCGACTCCCAAGACCGGCGGGCTCATGGAGTGGTTTACCCATTGGCCGATCGAGCGACGCGTCCTTGCAGGGTTTGGGCTCGTCTTTGCCGGCATTGTGGTCATCAGTGCTATCTCCTACCGCAACACCGCCGTCCTGATCGAGAATAGCCGGCTCGATACCAAGAGCCACGAATTGGTACAGCTACTCGGCTCAGTCGGAGAAGCCCTCGGAGCCGCTGAAAGTGGCCATCGGCGTTATCTCGTCACCGGCGACGAGTCGTACCTCACATCCTACCGGACCGTTGTCGAGCAAATGCCCGAATACCTTCGGTATCTCAGAGGCCTGACGAGCGAGGGACCTGAACAACAGGCCCGCGTGGCGACACTCGAACAGCTCATCGCCAGGCAATTGGGAGCAGAGGAGGGAGCCATCGCCCAACGTGAGAAGCATGGCTATGAAGGCGTCCGCCACCTCGCACTCTCCGGAGCGGCAAAGAAGGAGCTTGAGGGAATCCATCGCCTGATGACGGAACTCGACTCGGCCGAACAACAAGCACTTCGCTCCCGCGTGGCGCAATCCGCTGGAAGCACGAGAAATACGATTGCCTTGCTCGGACTCGGTGCACTCCTGCAATTGGTTCTCTTGGCCTCCGTATACTTTCTAATCCATCACGATGTCGCCGAGCGACGCCGTGTCGCCACGGAGTTGCAGAGCCGGGGCGAGCTGCTCCAGGCCGCCAATAAAGAATTAGAGGCGTTCAGCTATTCCGTGTCGCATGACCTGCGCGCCCCGCTCCGTCATATCGACGGTTATGCGGCCCTATTGTCCAAGGCGGCCGGTGAGGCGCTCAACGACAAAGCGCGCCGCTATCTACAGACGATTTCAGACTCCGCGAAACAGATGGGACAACTGATCGACGACCTGCTCGTCTTTTCCCGTATGGGCCGCCAGGACATGCTCCGTACGACGGTCAACTTGGATCAACTCGTCAAGACCGTCCTTCACGATTTACGTCTTGACTTGCAAGGGCGGACAATCTCCTGGACAATGCACCCATTACCTGAAGTCCTGGGAGATCCGGCGATGTTGCGCCAAGTCTTCGTGAATCTGATCTCCAATGCGCTGAAATTCACAGCCACGAGGCCGGAGACCAAGATCGAGATCGGCGCTGTCAGGCGGAACTCCGGTGAAGCCGAGGTGTTCGTGCGTGATAACGGGGTAGGATTCGACATGCAGTATGTAAACAAGTTATTTGGCGTTTTTCAGCGTCTCCATCGGAACGACGAGTTTGAAGGCACCGGCATTGGCCTCGCAAACGTACGTCGAATCATCCATCGGCATGGTGGACGGACCTGGGCCGAAGGAGTATTGGGCCAAGGGGCCACCTTCTATTTTTCGCTCCCACTCGCGAGGTCCCTTAGATGACTACCGTCAAACCCATCCTGCTCGCGGAAGATAACCCGCGTGATGCCGAGCTTGCGCTAGCCGCCATGGAAGAACAGCACATCGCCGACAAAGTGGTGGTCTGCCACGACGGAGCTGAAGTCCTCGATTACCTCTATTGTCGTGGAATCTTTGCCTCTAGGCAGCAGGGCAATCCCGTGGTCGTGTTCCTGGATCTCAAGATGCCCAAAGTCGACGGGCTCGAGGTCTTGAGAACGATTAAGAACGACGTGAACCTGAAACCGATTCCTGTCGTCATGCTCACGTCCTCGCGCGAGGAGCGCGATTTGGCGCAAAGCTATGCGTTGGGCGCCAACGCCTATGTGGTGAAGCCAGTTGAGTTTCACCAGTTCATCACAGCCGTGAAAGAACTCGGTATTTTTTGGGGCGTGATTAACGAACCGCCACCTGAAGGCTCTGAACCGATCGAGTAGCCTCCTTACAAAGGACCTGTGAACCCCCCCCTCCGCCTACTCCACCTCGAGGACGATCCGATCGACGCGGAACTCATTACGACCACCTTGATAGAGGGCAACATCCCTTGTCAGTCGCAACTCGTCGACACACGTCAGGCGTTTGTGGCGGCCCTCAAGGAAGGCCGGATGGACCTCATCCTGGCGGACTATTCAATCCCGGGCTTCGACGGCATGACGGCGCTTATGTTGGCACGTCAGCACTGTCCTGACGTGCCCTTTCTCTTCGTCTCGGCCACCATCGGAGAGGAACTGGCCATCGACGCCATGCATCAAGGCGCGACGGACTATGTGCTCAAACAACGACTTGGACGGCTGGTGCCCTCAGTCCAGCGCGCATTACGTGAGCTTGATGACCGAGCCGAGCGGAAACGGGCGGAAGAGGCCCTCCGGCAGAGCGAGAAACAGTTTCTGCAGTCCCAGAAGATGGAAGCGGTTGGCCGGTTGGCTGGAGGGATCGCGCATGACTTCAATAATCTCCTGACCGTCATTGTGGGCTATAGCCAAGTCCTCTCGACGGAACTCGGCCCGCAACACCCCCTTCGTGGAAAGGTCGATGAAACACTGAAGGCCGGCGAACGGGCCGCGACGCTGATCCGACAACTGCTCACGTTCAGTCGCAAACAATCGCTGGACCCGAAAGTCCTGTCGCTCAATACCGCTGTCGCGAGTCTGGAAAGTCTGTTGCGCCGCCTCATCAGCGAGGACATCCAGCTCGTCAGCAAACTCGATCCGACGAACGGACGGTTGCGCGCCGACCAAGCCCAGCTTGAACAGGTTCTGGTTAACCTCATCGTCAACGCGCGGGATGCCATGCCGAAGGGCGGAACGCTCACGATCGAAACGGCCCAAGTCGAACTGACCCGTAGTCCGGTCTACCACCTCAACCCGTTGCCGCCAGGTCCCTATATCCGGTTGTCCGTCAGCGATACCGGCTGTGGTATGGACCGCCAGACCCAATCCCATATCTTTGAACCCTTCTTCACCACGAAAGGGGAGGGGAAGGGCAGCGGTCTGGGCCTCTCCACGGTGTTCGGGATTGTCACTCAATGCGGCGGCGCCATCGACGTCACCAGCCGAGTGGGTCATGGCACGCGCTTCGACCTGTATTTCCCGAGTGTCGAGTCCGACATCCTCGCCACCGCACCGCCCCAGTCCACGGGACAGCCTCAGAGAGGCACGGAAACGATTCTCTTGGTGGAAGATGAACCAAGCGTACGTACGCTCGTGCGAGACGAACTGCGGAAGCTGGGCTACCGGGTCGTAGAAGCCAAGAACGGGATCGATGCCTGCTTGCTGGCGACGCAACAAGCAGGCTCGTTACAGCTCCTCCTGACCGACGTCGTCATGCCGGGCATGGGCGGACGGGAACTGGCACAGCACCTCTCTGTCATCAAGCCGGATTTACGAACCCTGTTCATCTCGGGGTATATGGATGACGTCGGCATCATGGCCGGACAAGAAGAAGGTATGAGCAGTTTCTTGCAAAAGCCCTTCACTCCTGAGGTGCTCGCCCGTGCAGTCCGCACTCTGCTTGATGCCAGCACGCCATCAGACAAGACCGGCGCCTCTCCATCGACCGCCCAGCCAATGCCGCGCTGACCATACGAGGCTCGCCTCGCAGCCGTTGCCCCTCTTCCTCCAACGAATTGACGCTACGTATCGGCTCTCTCTATACTCGATCCTGAGACACTTATGGTACGGGACAACAGCTTCCACTGGTCTCTCCCTTTCACGCATGTCGCCAGGTTTCTCCTGGGTATCACCTT
>JANYBU010000335.1 GCA_025360665.1 Nitrospira sp. | reverse complement strand
GATACGAGCGGCCGGGGGCATCATCCCTCGTGGAATGGGAGTGGGCGGCCGGCGCTGTATGTGGGCCCCTGAACGAGGCCGCCCGCCTCTGCGCGGCGGATGAGAACGCCCCTGTGCCAGACGGGGCTATGCCCCGACGCGGGGCAAACCCGCTCCACAGACGGCTGATAGAATTCATCGGTACCGAGTGGCCATCTTCTCTGAGGCTCGTATGGCACGGCGCACCCAGACTCAGCTGCAGCAGGCCTATCGAGAGCACGCGCTCAAGATGTTTCCGTGGATCTGTGCGCATTGCGGACGCGAATGTGACGGCAAGAAGCTCAGCCAGCTCACGGTCCATCACAAGGACCACGACCACGACAACAATCCGCCAGACGGGAGCAACTGGGAGTTGCTGTGTCTCTACTGTCATGACAATGAGCACCAACGGTACCAGGTGGCCGACGCGTCTGGTGAGGCTCCGCCGGGCCGGGAGCAAGATCGGCCTTCAACCTTCACGCCCTTCGCCCATCTCGCGGACTTGCTCAAGCACAACACATAGCCGCCTCTGGTTGGTCGTTCGTGGTTTGCCGGGTTGATCTGGTTTGTCTCGTTCAACCAGAAAAACCAAACAAACCAGACAAACCAACCGATCCCCTCATGCTTTTACCATCAGCTATAGGCCATCAGCCATACGCTCTTTCTTCATGCCCATCACGTCTTCCAGCCATGAGCTATAGACCAGTGGCTCCTCGTTCGTGGTCTATGCTATATGCTATGAGCTTGTAATCTTCGGCCATCAGCCCCATGTCATTCACCATACGCTCATGAGTGTTTCTCATCCCCGCGATCCGTTGCACGGGATCACGCTGGAAACCATCATCAAGGAATTGGTCGAGCGGCATGGATGGGCCGAGATGGGACGCCGGGTCCCGATCCGCTGTTTCCTCCACGACCCCAGCGTGAAATCCAGCATCACGTTTCTCCGAAAAACGCCCTGGGCGCGAGAGCGGGTCGAAGGATGGTACATCGCGTATAAAGACATGTGAGTGAAGGCTGCCGGCTCGATCCATCTGAATCATTCAGCCATCACAGGAACCATGACCCTATGGCCTCAAACGCCACCATTTTCAAAGCGACCATGCAGATTTCCGACATGGACCGCCACTACTATGAGGACCATGCCCTCACCCTGGCGCGCCATCCGTCTGAAACCGACGAGCGTATGATGGTGCGTGTGCTGGCCTTTGTGCTGCATGCGCATGAGGCCTTATCATTCGGTCGAGGGTTGAGCAGCGAAGAGGAGCCTGCGCTCTGGCAGAAGGATCTGACGGGCGCCATCGACATCTGGATCGAGGTAGGCCAGCCAGAGGAGAAAACTATTCGCCGGGCCTGCGGTCGTGCGAAACAAGTCTGTATCTATACCTATGGCGGTCGTGGCGCTGATCAGTGGTGGGAGAAAAATCTGGCCACACTCGCCCGGTTGAATAATCTGTCTGTGATGAATCTGCCGCTCGACGCGAGCCGCGCCCTGGCCCAGCTCGCGCAGCCCAGCATGCAGTTGCAATGCACCATTCAAGAAGGACAGATTTGGTTGGCGGGTGGGGAGAACACCGCGCACATTGCATTAACGATTTTGAAAAGTGCCTCAACCCCATTTGGGCATTGACGCGGGTACGACAATGAACGAGAAGAAACGCATCCCCACGAGTGGTGAGCCGATCGTCTGGACCAGTCCGTTCGCAGCCCTGAAGCATGTGGAACTGCCATCAGCTCCGGACACACGGCAGGGGGCCGATAGCCCCTCCCTGACTGACACGAAACCAGCCACACCAACAAAGAACCGTGGACGGGTGGATATCGTTCGCCAGACCGCACACCGCGGCGGCAAGACCGTCACGGTCGTTTCGGGTTTTCTCGGCATCGGGCAGGCCGAAAAAGATCGTCTAGCCAAGGAAATGCAACAGGCCTGCGGGGCCAGAGGCACGGTCAAGGAGGGGCGGATCGAAATTCAGGGTGACCAGCGAGAAGCCGTCGCCCGCATCCTGATCAACGCCGGTTTTCGGCCGGTGTTTGCTGGAGGATGGCAGGCCAAATAGAGGAAACACTGCAGTTGGGCATTCCTATCTATGAGCGCCCACCCCACCCCACGCCAGCGGGAATGGCCGAGCCTTGGCCGTACATGAGGCGCTTCTGTCGATTGACTTCCTCCCCTCCCGCGGTACAGGTTGCACCATTATATTTATTCGGGCAGGGCGTGCTCACGCTTCGTCCATCACTGAAAGGCCACTATCATGAAAAATGTGGAGATGACCGTCCAAGGGACCATATTGACCATCAAGGTAGATCTCTCCAAAGAGTTCGGGCCCTCTGCTTCGGGGAAGACGATCATCATCGCCTCAACGGAAGGGAATGTGACCATTCTTGACCGCGAGGAGAAAGTCGGGCTGAACGTCTACCGAAAGAAGTGACCGAGGCATCGCCTCGAACACGAGATTTGAAAAAACATGGGCCGGGAATCTTTCCTGCGGAACGGGAACGGATACTAGGAACTGTGTTTGACCTCCTGACTTCGGACAGGCAATGAGCGTATAATCGGTGGCCTGATCCCCATTGTGAGCGCCGAATGGGAGGCCCGACATGCCGGCTCTTTGAACAAGAGATATCGGGAAAGGCACAAAAAAGCACGTGAATAATACAGCCAAGTTTGACGTGATCCGCCTCTACCTCCGCCAGCAGTTTCCCAAACACCACATCACCGATTTCCAGGAAGGAACCAGTCGTGCACAGGTCTTTCGCGTCGATGGGCCGCATGGTCACCCTCTCCATTACGCTGTCATCGGGTTCGACTTTCTCCTCGATCAGACCGCCGAAGGCCTTCAACAGGTTCTCCTGTCATCCGGCCTGGGAGATAAACTGAAGGAAGCCGGAGCCTCACCTGTGACGGTCTCAAAGACAGGGTTTAGTATTGAAGGCAGTATTGCCGTAGCGTGATTCTGGCTGAGACACGTCACCAGAACGGGCTCGCGCCGTTCGACTGCCGTGCGATCACCCGCACGGCAGTCATCGGATAGGGACTCACGTACAAGCACATACCATGCCCTGCCGGCCAAGAAGGAGATGAAGCCGACAGGATGAGCTGAAGAGATGGCCACGGTACGTGGTGCGCACGGGCTGGGAGGCGTCAAGGCCCCAGAGCTCACCCATCAACATGCGCGGCTTGCTGCTGACGCACGTCGATGGGCGCAGTAGGTGTTACTTCGGTCAGAACGGCCAAAGCGCGGACTGCGTTAGCCCTTCCTCTTGGCAACCTTGTCGGCGCGCTTTTCCTTCACCGTCTTGGCTGGTTTCTTCTTGGTCGCTTTCTTCTGTGTCATGCCCTTAGCCATTGAGTGTCTCCTCTGATATGTGGATGAGTAATATGGTACCGCGACTCCATCGCCGCCCCCTCTTCATACCCCAATTGCGAAAAAAATGGAATAGGGCCTGTGCGGTTCTCTCCTCGATTGACTTCGCCTCCCACCCACTGTACGGCTTGCACCATTCGAAACATCTATCCGTCTGATCAGACTCTGTCTGTGGAGGTGCGCCATGGGGAACTCAGAGGGAAATAAGGAGCGAGAGGGATTCGCCGATGCGATTAACCGTGCGGCATTCGGCAACGAGCGAGTGCTGCTGCGCCGACGTGGCCGAGCGGTCGCCGCAGTGGTGCCCATCGATGACCTGCGACTCCTGGAGGCCCTGGAAGATCGTATCGATCTCGTCGATGCCCGCGCGGCCTTAGCCCAG
>JANYBU010000316.1 GCA_025360665.1 Nitrospira sp. | reverse complement strand
GTCCGGGCTTGGATTGAGGCAGGACGTGACGACCCAAGCTCACTCACGGCCTCGAAGGACCCGAGGTGGATCGGTCTATCACGCCCTGGGTGAATGCGTGACGCTATTACACGGAATCAGAAATTAAAGATACAAGGTGGACTTGAGCACAAAATGAGCACAGGGAGCATCCTCCTGACATATGAACGAACCCATCCAATGAAACAGACGCAGGGCGCGTGTCCCTTTGTAGCTCCGCTTACTTGAGGTGGTTCTCCAAGAAGTTGTAAAGTGTGCTCCTGCCTTGCACGGTGCAATCCTGCCTGGTTCTCAACTCTCGATCCCCCCTGCCAGTCGTGGCCTGAGACGATTTCTCTTCGCATCAATATTTTCCAGACAACGGGGCATGATTTCATGAGTCATCAACCGTGTATGCAGACGGTCAGACGGTCTCGATTGATCGAGCCAATAAGATGGCTGGACCGTGGCTGCTGGAATTATCTCGTCCGCACTGTATGTGTGCTCGTCTGCGGCATACTCCTGAATCCCCTTGCTTCATGGGGAGCATCCAGCAGCGCGCCAGACGATGCGCGGGAGGTTCTCAAATCGGGCACCGTGGAACTTGGTATAGCTGGAGGGTTCTGGCAGGGCGTCAAGTTCTTGAATCATGCCCCCTCCTTAGATCGTAGCGCGGTCTTCGTCCTGCCGAAGCTCGGAATCTTTGTGACCGATGAACTCCGGGCTGGCCTCTTGAGTGGGAATCTGGAGCTGGCAGTGGAACCGCTGGTCGCCAGGTTTACGAAACCGTTTCCCGCTGAGGCCGTAGGGGGGTCGTGGATGATTAAATACAATTTGCTGTCTTTCGGACGCTGGGTGCCGTTTTGGGATGCGGGAGCCGGGATGCTCTGGACCAATCTGGCTCCTCGCATTCCAGAGCAGAGCACGCCGTTTAACTTCGTCTTAGAGACGGGGCCAGGGGTCCACTATTTTCTGACCCAATCCCTGGCAGTGACGGCGGGGGTGCGCTACCACCATATTTCAAACTCGGATATCGGCCAGCGCAATACCGGGCTGAATGCCGTCTTGCCCTATTTCGGACTCTCGTGGTTCTTGCCCCGCTGACGCTGTGGAGGCCTCGTACGCTTGACTCCTATGTGGCTTGGAAGGTCTGTTCAAAAACGTGGCCCCGCGTGACCGTACCAAGTGATTGTTTGTGTGTGGCTCCCACCACGATCTTCGACCAGTCTCACAAACAACTATTTTTGAACTCGTTCGCCCATTCGGGGGTGTGCTCAGTGCCTCAAGAGAATGATTATCCTCTTGCCCACTCCGTCCAGTCGCTGATGGTGACGCTCGTCATCCGCTTCGCCGCCTCACGCAGCCACATGGCTTTTCGCATTGAGAGGTCCTGGCGTATGGCCTTGATGGTCTTGGGGCTTCCAAGATGCACATTGGCCGTTTCCCAGCCCATCGCATAGAGGAGTTGGCCCTCATCTCGTTTCCTTGGCAATGAGGTCAGTTCGATGCGGGAGCAATAGGGGGAGAGCCGTCGCACAAGCCAGCTGCCCTGTAGTTGTACAAAAGGATCGTGACAACGAACAGATTGATCCAACATCGATTGATACATGATGGTGTTGATCCCATGACCATCTCGGGCCCACAGACAGGCCGAGGGGACTAGCGCCTTGGCCTCCCGTGCGATTTTACCTCCGTGCCACTCGGCCAGCGCCACAAACCGTGGGTGCGCCAGGCTGCCTAAGCCTGACACCCGCCGCCGAAGACTATAGGCCAGCCCCGGTTCCGGCATCAGATGGTCAAGGGCTTCCTTTGCACTTTGAGGAACGGCCCCCTTTACTGACGGCAGGGCTCCCATTTTCAGCCAGAACCGCACCGGATCGCGGAGTTTGTTGGTGGCGATGTCACGCAGCCATTGATGCTGTTCGGCCAGCACGAAGGGCTGACCCCCTGACTTCAGCCCTTCGGTGTAGCCAGTCAGAATTGCGTCATACGCGACCCGGGGCTTGATGGCCAGATGCTCGGCCTTAATGGCCAACTTGGCGCTGACGGCCAAGCGCACCAGATCGTTGGTATACGGGAGGGGATAGGCCTCATCAAAATCATTGATACCCCAGATCAAGCGGCCTTCCGTGTCGCGCCAGGTCCCAAAGTTTTCGAGGTGTAGATCACCGACCGCCAGCACTTCCGGCGCCGTGACTACCTCGACACAGACATTTGGCCACGCCTCCATCCATCGGTAAAACGTGGCTCGGAAAAAGGAGAACACATCCCGTTTCATCAAGACGTGTTTGAGGGCGAGGTCGGCCTTGACCGGAGACGTGTACGTCGCTAGCCAGGTCTCGTACTCTCGGGTGGCTGTCGTGATCATTCGCCGCATCTCGGGAGATTACCCGAACAGCTGAATCACACTCCATACCAGGAAGAGGACATACGTGATTCCGAAAAATATGGGAAAGCTGAACTCGCGGCGGGCCCACCATTGCCGGTGTTGGCGGAGTGCCCAGGTCGTGTGCAAGACCGGCGGATCGTTCTTGTGGTCTTCAAGAGACTGGTGGTGGTCTCTGTACTGCTGGAGTTTGATAAATAACGGGGGTTGCGTCCAACTCGTTTGGAGTTCCATGCCTCGAAGTTTCCATTCCCACAGGGCTATTTGAGCGGAAAATCGTCCGAGCACAATCGCCATTTGCAGGACCATGAGTACACCAAATACGCACAGAATCAGGCCCAAAAGCGTAAAGAAAAATGTGGGGGGTTGGCGGGCGAGGATAAACCCAATCGCAGCGGTAAAGATGGAGTTCGCCGTCAAGTAATCGGACAAGAGGCTATGGTAATCGCGGACGCCTGACGTCCAAAGATTGACGAGAGTGTCATACGTCTGCGTGAGACTGCTCGGGTCCACAGAATGAGGGTCTGGAGCCATTGACGATCCCGATTTCTATGTGGGTAGGAAATGCACAAGCTTCAAAAAGATTTGTTTTTGAAACAGGCGAAAGGATACGTCAAAGACCTGGCGGTTTCAAGTTCCAAGTGCAACGGGTGAAGGATGGCGCAGGTGCGCGTAGACTTCCAGGGGCGTGGCAAAGTCGAGACATTTCCTCGGGCGCGTGTTCAACCGATGGGCGATGGCGTTCAACGCGCGCTGCGTGTAA
>JANYBU010000309.1 GCA_025360665.1 Nitrospira sp. | reverse complement strand
ATACGTTCGAGGCATTGGAAGAAGCCCTGATCCACGCAGTGTAGTGCGTCTGGGCCAGTTAGACCTTAAAAGACACGAAGGGGGGTGAGAGTCTTGGCGACGAAGAAAGCAGCAAAGAAGAAGAAGAAGTAGTCCCCGCCTTGATTCGAGCGTCGGGAGCGAGGCCACTTGCTCCCGACGTTAAATCACATCTCAGTTACCCGCACATCACGAATAATCTGGCCTATTGAAGCAAGACCACGAGCAGAATTCCATTTAAGAGGATGAGTGTTAGGAGGCTTGGAGGGCCACCAGCGATGCGAATCGTGGTGCGGCCATGGCAGGGCGAGGCTCAGGTACAGCGACTGTTTCGTCGGCGTTGAGCAACACCCAGCTGTCGGGGTGGTTGAGAATCTGTTGAACAAGGCGCGTGTGCATTGCATGCCCCGAGCGCTCGGCGAGCACGTGGCCGATAAAGGGCACGCTGAGCAACGAAAAGTCCCCGATCAGGTCCAGGACCTTGTGACGGACGAATTCATTGGCAAAGCGAAGGCCTGATTCATTGAGAATGCCGTCCTGAGACAGGATGATAGTATTGTCCAGGCTGCCACCCTGGCCAAGCCCCCGGGCCCAGAGGGCTTCCACTTCCTGCAAGAACCCGAATGTCCTGGCGTCTGCGATCTCGCGTTCAAACGCATGAGCTGAGTGCTCATAGACGTAGGTCTGAGTCTTGATCAACGGATGATTATAGTGAATAGAATAGGTGATCTTGGTGGTCGAGGACGGTTCGATGCGAACTCGGCGAGCACCATCCACCACTTCAAGAGGCTGCGTAATTTTAAGATAGGGTTGGCGCCGGCTCTGGGGAACAATTCCCGCTGACCGAATCAAGCGAACGAAGTGTGCCGCGCTGCCGTCCATGACGGGAGCCTCACCGGCATCAACCTCCACATACGCATTATCGACGTCAAGTCCGGCCAATGCGGCCAGGACGTGCTCAATCGTCTTGACCTGAAACCCATTGCCGCTGATCGCGGTGCAGAGTTCCGTAGGCACCAAATGCTCGATGGAGGCTGTGAGGGAGGCTCCATCTTTGCCGTTCCGGTTTACAAAGACCACGCCGCTATTTGGCGGAGCAGGCCTGAGCGTGAGGGTGACGGGCTGTCCTGAATGGAGCCCAACTCCTGCACAACTCACCGCATTCGCTAAAGTTTGTTGAGCCCTCACAAAATCACCTCAATAATTACACGGGGGTATCAGCAACTCGTGTGCCAGCCTAAAGCTTTGCGAAAAAATACCATAAGATATTGATAACATTATTAAGATATTTAAGTGTGGCGACATGAACTCATGTTGTAAAAATATGACACCTGTGACTTTTCAAGGATTATCGAATCGTAATTCACGCCCCATATGATAACGAGCCAGCGCAACTGAACATGGAATCGAATACCGCGCTTGCTAGCAAGCGTTGACGGATATGGCTCACGATCTGTTGGTTGTTGACAAGGAATGCGTGGTGATCGCTCGGTTCAGGAAGAGCTACAAGCCGCTTGTCGAACCAGGGACGTCCACTTCGTGGCCACAGCAACTACGGTCGGGGGTCCAGCTCGATGAGTCCTTTCCGAATGGCCAGGATGGCGGCCTGCGTGCGATCATAGACTTGAAGCTTATGAAAGATATTTCGCACGTGGTTCTTGACGGTCTTTTCGCTCAGGTCCAGGTTATTGGCAATTTCCTTGTTCGTTTTGCCATCTGCAACCAAGCGTAAGACTGTGATCTCTCGTTCCGTCAGATCGTGCTCGACCCATCCAGGCTTTTTCCCCTTCTTCTGGGACATCAAGGAAAACTCCGCCAAGATCTTGCTCGCTACGGATGGGTGGATCAGCGACTCGCCCTTGTAGATCGCCCGAATCGCGGCGACGATCTGAGAGGACTCTGAGTCTTTCAAAAGATATCCGGTGGCGCCGGCGCGCACCAAATCGAAAATGTATTGTTGCTCGTCATACATGGTCAGGGCCACGACTCCAATGTGAGGGAACTCGCGCTTGATCTGTCTGGTCGCTTCGACCCCGCCCATCCGGGGCATGCTCACGTCCATCAGCACGACGTCGGGGACCAATGTCTTCACCTTCTCGACAGCCTCCATGCCATCCTGGGCCTCACCCACGATAAGGATGTCGTCTTTCGTCTTGAGGATTGCGGCCAGTCCTTCGCGTACGACGCGATGGTCGTCCGCGATGAGCACCTTAATTTTTTCCATAGGGTATCTTCTCCTTTTTCGTCAGCGGGACATCGACGACGATGGTCGTGCCACGCCCTTTCTTCGAATCGATCTTGCCCTCGCCGCCCACGAGTCGGGCCCGCTCCAGGATTCCGCGAATCCCGAAGTGATCCCACTTTTCGGGATCACGCAGCACGGTGTCCATGTCGAATCCCACGCCGTTGTCCTCGATGGTGACCCGAAGGCGTTCGGGGTCGATGTCTAGACCCACAGTCACCCGAGTTGCTTTCGCGTGTCTCTCCACATTGCTGAGGGCTTCTTGCACAATGCGAAACAGGAAGATCTTGGTACGCGGGAACAAGATCTGCTCATCGCCGGATACGCGGAACTGCGTCTTGATGTGATACTGGGTCTCATACGAGGGGAGATAGTTGGTGAGGGCTGGAAGCAGCTCCATCTTGTCGTAGTGGAGCGGGCGGAGATTCGAAATGACTTGCCGCGCCTCCTGGATGGCCAGCTTCAGTTGGGCTTTGCTTTCACGCAAGGTGGCCAGGCTGGCTTTGGGATCTTTTCGAATCAGTTGCTGGCTCAGATCCAGCTTGAAATTCACCCCGGCCAAAATCTGCACGATGCCGTCGTGCATTTCGCAGGCAATGCGCGTCCGTTCCTCCGTCACCGCCACACCCGTTTCCTTGACATACAGTCGATAGAGCGATTGGTACTTATTCAAGGTTTTCTCGATCTCTGCCGTCGCGCGGATACGGGCCTCGATGAGTTCCCACATGAATTTTGCGCTTGCCCCTCCGATGATCATGACGCCCATTCGGTGGAAATCTTGGAGCAACTCCCAGACTTCGGCATTGCCCGACACGTCGATGATGAGATCCACGCGCTCGAGGTCCAAGAGTAGCCGGTAATCGTGGGTCACGGGGATGCCGAGCCGTTTCGCCAGTGCGATGCCCGGGGCGTTTGCCTGGATTTCGGCCACGCCCATAATTTGCACCAGCGGATCTGTCGCAAAGATCTCCATCAGCGCCGTGCCGCCGCGGCCAGCGCCGATGATCGCCACATGCGTGCCGCCTGCCGCTCCGGTCTTGCGTGGTCGCCTAGGGGACTTGGCTTGGGTTGTCGGCATGTTGACGCCTACTCGCTGAGAAATTCACCATGGTACTGACTGACTGATCGCGGAAGGACAGGGAGAATACGATGAAGAGAGAGGACGGGTCCTGCGGTCCTCACCGCTCACGGCGTTGCTGGGCCAACGTTCTCAGCTCATCCATGAACTGGTCAATGTCTTTGAACTCGCGGTAGACAGACGCAAAGCGAACATAGGCGACCTGATCCAGTTGATGAAGCTCTTTCATCAACTCTTCGCCTACGATCCGGCTCTCGATTTCGGTCTCACCCATTTCCTGAATGCGTTTCTCGATACGATCCGTCACTGCTTCGATGGTGGCGGTACTGATGGACAGCCGACGCAGCACGAGAACATCGAGGCCGGTCCGAATGAAATATGGATGCTGATGATCGGACCGGGCGGGATGTTGTCGGTGCAGGCGTATTAGAGCGGAACGCGCCAATATGGAATCGTCATCGCGCGATTGAACCGCCGTTTGGGCGCTCTGCGTGTATGAAACGGCGGCGCGCAGCATCGCCATTGAAATCAAATTGTTGTTCGCTTGTAGTTAACGCCGCGGAATAGGAACCCGTCATTGCGAGCGACAGCGAAGCAATCCAGACTGAGCCGCGCCATATCCGGCGAGGACGCGGACCGTGAAAGACCTGTGGTTCAGATCG
>JANYBU010000296.1 GCA_025360665.1 Nitrospira sp. | reverse complement strand
TTGATACTGCCCAGGGGATTGCTGCACGAATTGGGGGCATCGTCACAAAAGGCGGTGTCGAGGATGCCATCGCCGTTCGTGTCGCGCGTCGGGTCGGCTTTCCCGTCCCCGTTGGCATCGACGAAGATATCGATGACGAGGATGTCTTTCAGCGGATCATAGCGCTGGACGATGATGCGATCATCGCTCAGCACCAGTCGATTGTCCTTGACCGTATCCTCTCTGAAGTTCCCATAGGTATCGACCCAGAGGCTTTGCACGTAGCCCGCATACTTGACTTCCGTCTCCAGTTGGAACTGGGTCGGATAGAAATACGATTGATAGATCGCGCCTTCGCCCGTGGTGGACGACGACAACACGGACGCCGCCGTTCCGGACGAGGTTTGGTTCAGAATGGCGGCGAAAGCGGCCGCGAGTTTGCCTTGCAGCTGCAGCGGGTTCTGCGCCAAGAAATAGGTGTCGGGCAGCCCGTCGCCATTCACATCCCATTCTGGAGTCTTGTCCGGCTGGTTCCACCCAGCGGTTCCAATCGTGTCGCCATCCTTAAAGCCTCCATACTTGCTGGCGTACCACAGCGGATCCTTCAAGATGCCCGCATTCGTCCCCGTGACGGTGAAGGTCCGTTCCACCGCGAGCGTATACGGACCGGTTTGCACGGTCCCACCAAAATACGGCTGGCATCCGGAGAAACTGCCGGTAATTTTATTTCCGCAGCGGATGTCATAATATTCCCCGGACCCCGTGTTGGAGCCCGCGCCACCTCCCGCGGCTGGGGTGGTATTATACGAGACAGCCCCGCCTCCGCTCACTCCATTGATGTAGTACCCGGCCCAGTTGCCGTTTCCCGAACTGGCATACAAGGGCTTGGTCTTCACCGTGATGGTGGTCACCCCCGTCTTAATATACAGCCGATAGCGAATGTCGAGCTCGAGGTCATTGCCATAGGTCGCATCGTCCCAAATCATGTCGTAGCAGGAGGTGTAGCCCTTCCCCTGTTCCGTCGCCCAATCCGCATCATTCGCACACAGAGCGAAGTTCACATACTGGCCCTTGTTCCCTTGGTATGTGGAGCTGGGAGCGAACCATCCACCAAACCCCGCTGCCGTGCAGGCATTGGGATCAACTAGGGTTCCGAACCTATTTAGATCACTGGCAGGAGCGGCGCTCGCCGCCCCCGGGCAGCCACTATGAAAGGCCCCGGCTAACTGAACCGTCTGGCCTCCTACGGTAAATGTCAAGATCGGGATCGGCGCGCTGGCCACGACCGCATAGGTGGTAATGTTTTGGTGGACTGTATTTGTTGTGTCGTTCCCCAAGGGCCCGCGCAGGTCTGTGGTTTTCGCGTAATGCGCGAGCATCGGGAGGTAATAGCTACCGAACTTCCCAGGCTCTTCCGGGCAGAGGCCTCGGAGATTGAAGAACGTGGTGGTCGACTTGGCCGAGCAGAGGCTGTCGTTCGTGCCCCCACCCACCTCTCCAACGATCACGTTGGACGGCCCTGGCGAGAGGCCTTCCAGTGAATCCATCCCCGGGGGGTCTGACGCCAGTAAGGTCGGAAGGGACAATCCCGTATCATTTGGAGTAGGGGTGGTCTGGACCGGAGCCGAGGTCCAGGCGTTGGCTCCCGGCAGCTGGTCGGAATCCCACGAGGGGAAGGCATCCCCGAACATCAAGACAAAGGGCTTGGCACAATACGGACAAAGCGGCGGCGAGCCGCCGTAGGGATCGCCATAGGCATTGCTGGCCACGACGGGAAACGTATTCAACGCAAACGTGCCGTCCCCGATGGCGTAACTCTGAATGCCATTGTCGGGGCTTGCCGGATAGAACTGTGTGGTGGCATTGCCGGTCGCGGCCAAGCCCGTGAAATACCGGATCGTTTCATAGAACATCTCCGCGAAGGGCTCGCCCCAGCTGCGGCACGTCCCTTCGGGAGGGACACCTCCCGCAGGGAAACAGCCGCTATCAGGGCCACCGTTATAGGTATAGGTCGGCGAGAACCCGTATCCCACAATCCTAAGCATATCGATCGTCTTGATGACGTGAGAGGTCCCGAGAATCTGCCCGGTTCGGCGATTGATCTCCTGGCTGTAGAGGTCGGTGATCTTGCTTCGCAGCACCCCGCCGCTGAAGTTATTGCCATAACCGCCGGTGATCAGACCGAACTGCATAATAGTAGTGTCGTCGCTCGTGCCGGCGCTCCCGTTCACATTCACCGCCATGCGCTGGATCAATCCCTGGGGCTTATAGGTGTAAAGATTCGTCGGGCTCGGCGTGTTGTCGTCGAGATAGACATCACAGTTGGATTCCAGACCGATGGTCGGGTCGCAGACTTGGACGGCGACCCGATAGACCGCTTTCAGTACGGTGGCGGGGAAATAGATGCCGCTGGTCTCGCTCTCTTTCTGACAGAGGAAGGCATTCGTACTGGCGGCATCGGGAAAGTTCCCGGCCAGCACCATCATCATGCCGACGTTTTGTGGTGGAACCGAGGTGGTGGAGTCCGTGCTATTGGTGTTGCAAATCGTGATGGCGGGTTGAGTGGCGGGCGCCGTAATAGCGGTCATCGCCGCAGGAACTAATGAAGCCACGTCGCTGCCCATGTAGGCCTTGGCCCACGAATGGGCGTCGCGCGAAGTCGGCGTGCGTCCCAAGACAGTCAGCCCATAGTTCCCCCCCACGATCCCCAGCGAGGCGGCACTGCCCGGATTGTCCACAATGCGCCTTCCGCCGTAGAGCACCTGGCGGATGATGTCGATCCGTGCCATGGTCGCCCAGTTCAGAAAGTTCCCGCTCCACTGAGCCGCGCAATAATGATTATGGGGTCCTGTCGCGGCGACAGCGGGCTTGAATCGTCCTACTGTGTCGTTAAAAGCAATCACAGGGCTGGCCCACGTATACGCGCCGGTTCCGCTATAGGTGTAGCATTTGTTCGAATCGAAATAGCCGACGTAGTCAATATAGTCTGCGTAGGTTGCTTCAATTCCGGCCGGCGCGCCCGACGGGGTACTGGTCAGGAGGCCGGTGATGGGATCTGTCGCCCCGTCCAGATCGACGAGGTCGTTATAGCCCTTGAAGAACAGCCGGTGGTCTTTCGTCATCATGATCATGACGGCCGGAGGGACGGACTTGTTGATAAACGGAGGATAGCCCGTATAGTTATTCATCGTCTGCGCCATAGCCTGATGATGGCCCAGGGTCACGACCATCGTAACCAAGAGAGCAATGGTAAAGCGTTTCATACTGCTACTCCTCCTTCTCGACCATCGACTTGCGTCGACGTTGTGACAGTGCACCAAACACCTTCGTCTGCATTTTAGATTTTCTGACATTGGCCGTTTAGGGTACAGGCGTAGATGGACACCACGCGACCTTCGGTTCCGATGCCCGTCGCCACGCCGACGGCCGTCGCCACGCAATCGATTTTATACAGCATATCGACTCCGTCCGCCGAAGCCCCGCCACCGGCCCCTTCATATCCCGCCCCACCTGACCCTGAGTTTCCGGCTTTCGGCACGCGGTACAAGAAATCGATATCGCCCAGGACGGTATACCCATTGATTGTCAGGCTATAGTCAGGCCCCGTGACGGCGGTCGATCCCGTCACCAGGTCCGGATCGTTGGCCGAAGTCCCCGAGATTTCCATGGACACAGAAGTCGCCGCCCCTTCCGCTGCGGTCAGAATCGGGCCGCTCGCCGAGACGAACGTTGCGGGCACGGTGAGATTATCCGTCGCCAATGTCTGTTGAATAATGTTCACCGAGGTTCCCACACATGATTCCGCCGCACTGGTCGAAGATTCGCCGGTTCGCTGGAACCCGGCAATCCGATTTTCCAACGCCGTGACGGCCACGGCCCCCATCCCCAACACGGTCATGATGAGCAAAATCACCAACGTCGTGATAAGCGCAATGCCTTCTTCGCCCCTATGGGGCAGGCTGAGACCTTGCCGTATTATTCGTATACTCGTTCTCATTCGCATCCCCTTGCTCAGGATCACTGCATATTCCTTGTGTCGACGGTCCGTGTCAGGAAACGACGGCGGAATGACTGATAGGCTGCCGGCACGTATCCTGCGTCGTTCGAGGGCAAATGGTCGCTGATCTGAAGCGGCGTGCTCAAGGCCCCTGCTTGAATCCCCTCCCCCGTCCCTTGATCAATCGCTGTTTGGCGGGCGACGATGTTGATCTGGACGAGTCGAATCGTCGCCGGATCAAAGGTCCCGATTGCCCAGACCCTATTGGTTTGGAAATCGGCCACGTCGAACGTACCATTGGCGTTCCAGTCATCGATCACGCCGTCGGCGACGCCCCCATTGATCGCGGCGTTACAGCCGTCGCATGCATAGGCAATTTGCAGGTCTTCAACGCCATCCACGAGGGACGTGGGGGGGGCCGCGGCCGTTCCGCTATTCACCGTTCGCGTCAGACAGGGACCGGCAAAACCAGCACCACCACAGAGGGTAGGGGTGATTAGCACTTGCGCTGGAGTTGCCACTTGATAGGTGACGCACTGGAGGAGGTAGACCTGTGTTCCAATCGGGAAGTTGATTGGGGCATAGGTGGGAGTCCCGAGGTTAATCGTCGCTCCGGCGCTCGCTGTCACGGGCACGGTGACCACTCCTCCCAGCGAGATGTAGGAGCCGTTCACCATCCCTTCAGCCGCCATCTCGCCGACCGCCTGGGCCGTCAAGGTGATGGTGTTAAATGTTCCTGCCCCTCCCGTTGGAGCCGCACTGGCTAACACCCAACCAAGGTATACGCCGTTGGCCGGATTCGTTCGCGGGACGACGAGCGAAATGGAATCCGCTCCCGTATCGTTGACGGCGGTTAGTGGAATGGCGGGATTGTTGTCGACCGGCCTAATCGCCGCATTCACCCCGCCCGCCGCGCAATTGCCTAGAGCTCCCCCCACAGGGGTATTGGGGGCCAGCGGCATGCCAAATCCAGCCTGTTTGATGTCTTTGGCAATCACCTCCATGGCCACCCGGATGTTTTGCTGCGTTCCGATCGCGCGCTCATTTGAGATCGTGGCCTTCTGTGTCGTGGTCAGGATAGTGTAGCCAGCCGCAACGATGACTGACGCAATCACTATTGAGATCATCACCTCAATCAGCGTGAATCCTCCTTCAGTCCGCACTCGCACATTCTTCACATCATCCACCATGCACCTCTCCATCCTATTCAGGCGCGACCACTTTGGCCAAACTCACCGTCTTCGCAGCTGCTGTTACCTCTCCGCTGGCCGCCTCATTCCATGTCACATGGACTGTCACGGTATTGCGATTCAATCCGAGCGGGTCCAGAGCCGGAGGAGTCGGATTACTCAGAATGACAGTCCCTGTGATGTTTTGAAGGTTGGAGCCCAGCAGCAAGGTGCGCCATTGCGTGCAATCTCCGTTCGCCATCACGTCGGTTGCGGCGGCCGGACACGCCGTCACGGCCGCACTCACATTGATGTTGTGATAATTTGCCGCCTTCCGACGATTAAATTGAATGCGTTCGAGCATATCCGACGCCAGATTCGTCACCAGTGTTTGGTTGTTGGCATCGACGTTCTTTCTCAAGGAAAACGATTGCATGCCGGTCAACGCCAGGAGGCCGATCGTCAGGATCACGGACGCCACCATGCTCTCGATGAGCGTAAACCCGTCGTGCCTGCTCTGAGCGACACGGGTCGTCATGCAGAGACGTCGCGCCTTTAAGGACACGTGGACTTTGCGCACCATGTCACCTTCCCTGAGGGCATCACCAATACGGAGTAGACTAATCCCCTCGTGTTCACGATCGAAATGACTGTATTCGCAGGGACTGAGCTCAAGCCGTTTGACCAAAACGACACGTTCGTCAGGGCATTTGGCAATCCCGGCACACCTCCGATGATCGGCTGAAATCCCGTCACACTTCCGTTCATACTCTGAACAGGAAATATGGTACTTTGCGCTGGGGCAATTCCGGTGGCTCCGCTGGCTTGAACGACTCCACCGCCCAACACTTGAATTGTGACTGTCGCTTGGCGGTTGCGATTCATCGCGACGACTCTCGCAAGGTTTAAGTTACTGGCAAACTCGGTCACGGACTCCCGCAGATCATGCTGGGCTTTCCATTCCACATAGTTTGGGATCGCAAGCGCCGAGGCGATCCCGATGATCGCCACGACGATCATCAGCTCGATCAGCGTGAAACCGCTCTCGTGGTGTTTCCTCCCGAGCATATCGTCTGTCCTATTTTGTCCTATTACACCCATAGCGCCAGCCACCTTCACGCAAGGGACATGCCGTTACGAGCACAAGGACTGCCATTCATAAACCAATGATATTGAACAGCGAGGTAGCGATTGCCCCCTTGCGCATGAACAATTTTCGGACTTACGGGAGACAATTTTTGGCGAAGAAGGAAGGCCTCAACGGAGAGAATTCCTGAGCGGGAAGACCCCGTGAGACAGACGAATGCTACTTGAAGCAAATACTGAAGCCTGTCCGGCATTGACGTGCGTCACAAGGGCGGAGAAACGCGGGCAGATGCGCGACAGCAGGCCCCGAAAGATCCTCAGCGTATTCGCTGGAATACGCTGAGGATCTTTCGGAGTCGCGAACAACGCAGATGTCTGGGCATTATTCGCCGCAGTAGAACAGGCGATGTCGGATAGGCTCCTAGCCCACATGATTGCGGCGGGCCTTCGGTCGGCGGGCTCGCCCCTCGGACCCTCACCGTACTGCACGAGTACGCATCGGGGCTTCAGGGCTCCGTGCGCCAGTCTCGCGACACGGCTCAGCGATTTCGCGACGAACCGTCATGAATAATGCGGGCTAGAGATCAGCTATTTCATCGCCACCGCTCTGACTTGGCGATAGGTGGCTTGAGTTCTAACTCCAAGTGCAACACGACAGGCCCTGATGGGCTAAGGTGTTGCCATGTCAAAGAAATCCTATCGACACATGAGTGCGGAAGACCGTGAGACCGTGAGCCTGGGCCTGGCCCATGGCCATTCGCTGCGG
>JANYBU010000286.1 GCA_025360665.1 Nitrospira sp. | reverse complement strand
CGCCCATCGGTTGAACACGCGCCCGAGGAAATGTCTCGACTTTGCCACGCCCCTGGAAGTCTACGCGCACCTGCGCCATCCTTCACCCGTTGCACTTGGAACTTGAAACCGCCGAGCAAATAGGGATCTTGCAAGACCAGGTCAGGCGTCAATTCCTGACCGGCGCGCAGCTTGTCCAGTTCCTGTCTGATGAGCTGCTGGGGTTTCCTCGACAAGGCGGTGCGTTCATAGAGCATCCCGTCGATCTTTTGCCGGAGCAGGCGGGTGCTCCATCCCTCGATCCGGCACATCTCGGCGTAGAAGTCGCGTTTCAACGGATTGTCCAGATAGATGATCTGCTTGAAATGCGTCCAGGCCAATTGTCTCCGCAATGCGGAGACAATCGATTCCTCCGGAAAGGCCTCGGCGAACTTAAGCATGTGCCGCAGCGATTTGTCGTCGAAACCCCGCCCGAACTCCGCCGACAATTGTCTCCCCAGCGCGGAGACAATCTCCTGGCCATAGGCCGCCCGTTCGTGCTTCAGGATATCTGCACGGACCCGCCGCCCAATGTGCCAATACAAAGTCGTCAGCGCCGAATCGACGGCCCGAGCGACACCCGCTCGGGCCTGGACGATCATCGCCCGCAACTCTCCCAACAGCGCAATGTTCATACGCGCCTGGCGCGTCACAGCCTGAGTCTTTTTCTGTGCGACGCGTCGTATGCGGCTCATAAAGTCTTCGCATCCTTCATTGCGTCCGGCAGGGGCAACCTGATCCGCCCCGTCAACAGTTCCTGCATCATGCCCTGCTTGAGGGCGCGGGTCTTGTCGCGCTGCTGCTCCAACGCCGCAAGCTCCGCGTCCATGTCCGACAGTACCACGGCGATGGCTGTTTGTTCGGCGGGTTTTGGTGTCGGAATCTCTATGATTTGAAATTCAGAAATATAGTGTCGCTTGTACTCACCAAGCGGGAAATTAATGAGGCGCATCCTCTCATACACAAACTTGAGGTTCGCCTCTGCACTTCTGGCCTTCAGTATCTTGATTGCAGAGGACTTAATCTTGAATCGAAATTCGACGAATTTGCTGTCTGTCGTGAAATCGTCAAAGATGATTGCAGGCAAGTCGTCGTAGATTCCGAAATCTTCGTTCGTATGGCCCAAGACAAATGACTTGTTTGCTGTCAACACAGGAGTTTTCGCGCTATCCTGGTAATCGTCGCTTTTCACGAAATACTTGTCCGGCCGTTCATATTTCAACAACTCGCCAATCTTCTTCACCTCCCACTTGCCACCGAAGCCAGGCAGGCGGGTTTGGCCGGTGAGGAGCTGCTGCATGGTGGCCTGTTTGAGGTTGCGCTTCTTGGCGATGAGCTGATCCAGCCTGCCGATCAGTTCATCCACATCGCTCAAAGCCCCCGCGATGGCGCGTTGCTCGGCCACTGTTGGCGGAATGCTGACTCTCAACGCATGCAGGTCGTTGCGGTTGACACCAGGAACGCCGCTCTTGCCGCTGTGCGATTGGAAGTCAATTGTGCGAAGCAGGTAAGAAACGAACAGCGGATCGTTACTATGGAAATCCTTAACAAAAAGCGTGGTGTTGTGAGGCCAGTAGTCCTCTTCAATAAAGAACACCTCGCCGTTTGTGCCGTAGCGGCCCGTAACTACGCCGGGCGCACGCTCCCTAGCTTCGGCGTGAGTATCAGTTATCCCGGTCGAGGTAACAACAGGGACTGTGCCGCGTTTTCGTGCCCTGGATGGAAGATCGTAGCCACGCTGTAGAGTGGCAACTTGCCCGAAATCTACTTCGTTCCAAGCCGTAGTCAGCATACCGCGCCCATCTTCTTGAGGTGTTCGTCCACGCGGGCTGCGAGAGTTTTTACGTCATCGGTAAGTTTTGGTAGCGGGATGGCGTAGCGTTCGGCAAGTTGCTTAATACGCCCAGTAAGAGTCTGCGAAACGCGGTCGAGTTCGCCCTGCACGGTGGAGGCCAGCGTCGCCAGCCATTTGTCGTTCACCAGGAGCGACTTAATCTCGTCCTCGGTCAACTTGCCATATTGCGCTGCGACCTTGGCCATAAGCGCGTCCTGTGTGGCATTAACCTTCGCGCTGGTGGCCGCTTCTTTGTCGAGGAGGGCGATGTAGTCGTTCAGCACTTTGCGCTCTTCCGCCGCGTCCTTGTCGCCTTTGGTTTTCTTCAGACGGGCCGCCACGGACGCTTTGGTGAGCTTGTCCTTGTCGTTCTTCGCCGCCTCCAGTAGCCCTTCCTCGCCGCTCTGTTCCTCGGCCATTTCTTCCATCGCCTGCTCGATGACCGTGACCTCGACCTCCAGCTTTTCGATGGCCGCCTGCTCGGCGGCGAAGTAGCGAGCGATGACTAGGGAGGTCGGGATCAACTCGGTTTTATATTTCAGTTTACCGACGGTGAAGTCTGGCTTTTCCTTCGTTTTCTTGGTCTTGTCCTCAATGATGAGCCGGGGCTTGGCGGCTCCGCGCCAGCCGTCGCTCACGATCATGTACACGTCGTCCTGCATGGTCTCGGCCCAGTAGTCCATGAGGTGTTGATACACGTCGTAGGGGTCGAGCAGCTTAGCCTTCTCGAAGGTGCCAAGCAGGCCCTCGGCGAGCGTTTCGATAAGCAACTTGGGTTTGGTGCTTGTGTCGATGCCCTTCAGCCGCGGGGTGTTGACCGTTTTCCACTTGGCGAACAGCTTGGTCGCGGATTCATTGAAGGCGGTAAACTCTGTGTGGCCGAAGATGGCGGCCTTGATGTCTGCGGCGGCGACCCGGAGTTGGCTGTAGCTTGGCCGGTCCGCCTTTTTGAACAGTGCGACGCGCACGCTGGGGATGACCTGCCAGTAGCGTTTGAGCTCATCGATATCGCGATCCGGAATGCCGCCGCGCAAATGGCCGTCGATGTCCTGTAAGTCCTCCGGCTCGGTGCTGTCAATGTAGCGCGGGAGGTTGAGGTTGAAGTCGTTCTTCGGGTCGCTGATCTCCAACACCGACACCATGCGCGAGTAGCGTGGGATTTCGGCCTGGCGCGTGAAGGCGTCCACGATCTTGTGGATGTCCTGGGCGCGTAGACGGTTCTTGTTGCCGTCCTTGATGAACTCCTTTGACGCGTCGATCATGAAGATTCCTTTGCGGGCGTGAGCGTGTTCCTTGTCGAGCACAAGGATGCAGGCAGGAATGCCGGTGCCGTAGAAAAGATTTGCCGGAAGGCCGATGATGCCCTTGATGTAGCCGCGCTTCACGATCTCCTTGCGAATATCAGCCTCGGCCCCGCCACGGAAGAGCACGCCATGCGGGAGAATGATCGCGCCTTTGCCCGTGCTCTTCAGGCAAGCAAGTACGTGCAACAGGAAGGCGTAGTCGCCGTTCTTCTGGGGCGGAGTGCCGAACTCAAATCGATGAAACTCATCCTCGTTCGGATTGAAACCGTTGCTCCACGCCTTGGTGGAGAACGGAGGATTGGCGACGACAAAGTCAAAGGTCTTAAGCGCGCCGGTCTTGGCATCCTTGAAGTGTGGACTGGAAACACTGTTGTCCTGCCAGATATCCGCCGTAGGGCAGTCGTGGAGGATCATGTTCATCTTGGCGAGCGCCTTGGTAGCGTTGTCCATCTCCTGCCCATAGAGCGCGAGGTCAAGCCCGGTGCGCTCCTTCGCCTCATCGTGCGCCTTGAGGAGCAGCGAACCAGAACCACAAGTCGGGTCGTGGATGGTCTGAGTGGCTGACTTCGCGTCACCGACGCCGATGACCTTGGCCATGATGCGCGAGACTTCCGCCGGCGTGTAGAACTGCCCCTTGCTTTTGCCCGACTCGGTGGCAAAGTGCCGCATGAGATATTCGTAGGCATCGCCGAGCAGGTCGTCGCCCTCAGCACGATTTCTCCCGAAGTCTAGGTCCTGAAAGATGGTGACAAGCTTGGAGAGGCGGTCCACCATATCCTTGCCCTTGCCCAGCTTGTCGGCGTCGTTGAAGTCGGCGACGTCGATCACGCCCTTGAGGTCGTTGGCCCCAGCGAGCCTGGCGATGATCTTGTTGATCTTGTCGCCGATCTCCTTGTCGTGCTTCAGGGCGACCATGTCGGCAAAGCTGCCGCCCTTTGGTACGTCGAGAAGGTAGCCTTTTTGGCTAGCAGCCTTATCGGAGACGTACTTCATAAACAACAGGACGAGGACGTAATCCTTGTACTGCGAGGCATCCATCCCGCCGCGCAGCTCATCGCAACCTGCCCAGAGAGAACTATAGAGTTCGGATTTCTTAATCGCCATGTGTCAGTTGTAACCTCGTTTGTTCACAGGAGCTATTGCGCGGAAGAATAGCCCTTTCCCCATGGGAAATCACCCCAACTTGGGAAGGGGAATGATTGCATTTTCATGCATTTACCAGTGGATCACGCCTGTCCGCATGTTGGTGGGCCCAGGTAAGCCATTGATCTGCTTGGCTTCCAGACTGAATCTCGCCATGCTTGGCATTCAGCATGTCCTTGAGCGCTGCGAGATAGGCCCGAAGCTGCTGAGCTTTTGTCCAACTGGCGGCTTCTTGCTCCAGCTTCTGTCTACTAGCCAATTCCTGTTGTCGTTTTTGCGCTTCTTCCTGACGGCGCCGCTCTGCTTCACGTCTGATCTGCTCTTCTTGCTCCTGCTTCAGTCGCCGTGCCCTAGCAGCCTCGGCCACTTTAAGGAGTCCCACGACAACGTCATTCAGACACGATTCAAGCTTGCTCGTTTTCCCATCACTCCAGGTTTTCTGGAGTCCATCGGCTCCCCACTGGGTGATCTTCAGGAACAGGATGCCGGAGGGGACGTATTGGTGGCGCTCACGCTCCCAGGACTGGAGCCGCGGGTTCTTCTGGTCGGGATGATCAAGACGCCGAAACTTCTCTTCGAGGCCGAACTCAATCGATTCTCCATCGATGCGCACACCGAGGGACCGTTTGTACCCCTCCTGAATCCCAACCGGATAACCACGGGCTTCCAGCGCCAAGAAGAGCGTGTTCATGATCCGCAATGCTCGAGAGAGGCTCTTAGGACTCACCCGTATATTGAGTTGTCTGATATTTCCCGACCAAATGGCCCCGTACTCATCCACTTTGGGTGATCGCCATTCGATGAGATGCTCGCTCAATAATCGGTGTGGTTTGCCAAGACGATCCGGCACTTCGATCTTCTGTTCGGGCGCCTGTTCGGCCATGATGCGCTGAGAGGTGTCTTCTGATATGGGTTCTAGGGACTCAGGTCGAATGGTCCGATGGATCGTCACAGCCTGCTTCGTCGGATCTGAGTTCGGTGGCAGCGGAAGCGGCTTCACCGCTTTGCCTGTCTCTTTCCTGCGCCAGTAGCCACGCCAGGGGTAGAGGATGTTTAGTTTCTTACAAATCTTGGCCAATGCCACATTCGAGATCCCATACTCCATGGCCAGTTTGGTCATGGGCTGGGCCCAGACTTGTTCGTACAGTACTTGTCGCTGAACGATGCGAGACGGCGGATGATCGGATTCCATACGCACCTCCCTCAGATGGTGAACGCTGGGTTTTTCATAGTACGATGGCGCCTGCTGATTTCCAGGATCGTGAAAAGGCCAATATGCAAGCTGCCTGGTTAACGGATATTCATTTGGACTTCTTGAGTCGCCAGGGGTGCGACACATTCTTTACGACCATCGCATCGCACAACCCGGATGTCGTCTTTCTCACGGGAGATATCTCCGTTGCACCCTCACTGCTGGCCCATCTTCATGGGATGAGCGAGGCTCTGCACAAGCCCATCTATTTTGTGCTGGGAAACCACGATTTCTATCACGGATCGATTGGAGAGGTGCGCGCCTCCGTTCGCGAAGGCTGCCACGCAAATCTGTTGCTGAAGTATCTCCCAGATGCCGGTGTCATACCCCTGACTGCATCAACCGGCTTGGTAGGACACGATGGGTGGGGAGACAGTCGGTATGGGAACTATGCGACGTCTCCGGTGAAGCTCAACGACCACGTGCTCATCAAGGAACTGACCGGGCTGACTCCCTCCAAGCTGGAGCAACAGCTTCTGCGCTTAGGAGATGAAGCCGCCACCTACCTCCGCAAGACACTGCCGCTCGCCTTTGACCGGTACCGACAGGTGATTCTGCTTACCCATGTCCCTCCCTTCAGAGAATCCTGCTGGTATCAGGGTCAGGTGAGCAATAATGAGTGGCTTCCGTTCTTTGCCTGTCAGGCGGTGGGAGAGGTGCTGCGCGAGACGATGGAGGCGAGACCGCATTGTCAGCTGACCGTGTATTGCGGTCACACACACAATAGTGGCACGGCGCACGTGTTGCCGAATCTCACGATCTTCACCGGCGCCGCAGAGTATGGGGTGCCGCAGGTGAATGCAGTGATAGAAGTTGAGTGAGCGGCTATTCAGGATGAACCAATTCAGATACAGATTACTAATACAGCTGAGTCAATAAGCCGCCCGAGGTCACGACTACCTGGCAAAGATGGATGCAATGAATTCTGGCAAGAGAATAGATCTACTCATTCCGTAAGCTCCCCCGTCAAGGAGCCAGTGGCAAAGGAGAACTTCCGGCTTCATGGTCACGGGTTCAAATCCCGTTTCCCGATACAAATTCGATTTCTTGTTTCTGCTGATTTCCGCTCCCCCTCCTGATACAGGACTTAGTTGCTCAGTACATGACTTCGTCACTGAGTACAGGACCTTCGTGCAGCTATCCGCACCGATCACCGCAACATCATGCATGTCGTCATGTATAGACATTAGAGAGTTTTAACTGCCAGTTAACACCCTGTTAATCTTGCAATGCTACAGTTCCTCTTGTGCAAGGCCGACTCGTCGGCGCTGGAACACATGACAACAGGAGGTGGGCCCGATGACCTGTCAAAAATGCAAAGGACTGATGGTGAAGGAGTGGCGGACGGAGCTTTCGCCGGAAGCCGCGGTGCTCCGCTGTATCAATTGCGGCCTGGTCCTCGATCCGTTGATTGCACAGAATCGCGTGACCCTGATGCGCGCGAAGCAACCGGTTCTGGATGCGGCTTGATGGTTCGTGCGAGATCATGAGCCAGTTCAGTCGGTGCGGACGACATGCCGAACCGACCGAATTGGGCAGGTGTGGACGTTGCGCTCGTGGTTAGACCGAAAACTCCGCCCATAAGAATGTGTGATCTGAGGGGTCTTTCGCTCGCCGCGGCTCGACGTCCACCTCGACCCTGAC
>JANYBU010000268.1 GCA_025360665.1 Nitrospira sp. | reverse complement strand
ACAACAAGATCCGCGTCCTCCAGCGCCGGGCCTACGGCTACCGCGACGAGGACTACCTCAAGCTCAAAATCGTCGCCGCGTTCCTGCCGCCGTTGACTCGGAGTGCGGAAACGGACCCACTGTGATCCGCGAAGACCCGATCTTATATTGGAGGGCCCGGAGACTGATACCCAGCAGCTTGGCAGCCTTCTCTCGATGATTCGTGATTTCTGTTAACGTCCGCTGAATCACCTCTCGCTCAAGTTGATCCAGCGATGTCCCCAGAGTCACCACCATCGTACGCGCGTCCTCCTTGCCGGCCTGGATTTCTTCCGGCAAGTGTTCCGGCTGGATCATCGAATCTTTCACCGTGACCACCAACCGCTCCATGAGGTTCCTGAGTTGGCGAATGTTTCCGGGCCACCCATACAACCGCAATAGCCGCATCGCCTCCCGTGACACGTCTTTCGGCTCACGGTGATGCTGCGCAGAACACTCTGCGAGAAACCGGTCTACCAGCAGGGGAACATCGTCCGCTCGATCACGGAGCGGCGGGAGACGAATGGGCACGACATTGAGCCGGTAGTAGAGATCTTCCCGAAAGTCTCCCTGCTTGACCGCTTCTTCAAGATTACGATTGGTGGCGGCAATGATCCTGGTATCGACTTTGAGCAGCTTCGTTCCGCCCAGGCGCCTGAATTCCTTCGTCTCCAACACGCGCAGAAAATCGACTTGCGACTTGAGGGACAGCTCACCCACCTCATCCAGCAACAGCGTACCGCCGTCGGCAAGTTCGAACCGCCCCATCTTGGTCGCCATGGCGCCGGTAAACGCGCCTTTTTCATAGCCGAACAACTCGCTTTCGAAGAGATTGTCCGGCAGGGCTCCGCAATTCATCGTGATGAACGGGCCGTCGGCTCTGGGGCTCTTATGGTGGATCGCCCGGGAGATGAGTTCCTTGCCGGTCCCGCTTTCTCCCGTGAGCAACACCGTGACATCGCTGTCCGCCACCATCTCTACCAGGCTGTAGACCCGCTGCATAGGCTCGCTCTCGCCGACCATTTGATCGAAGCGCGTCCTGGTTTCGAGGCGATCTCGGAGTTGCTTGTTCTCGGTCGTTAGCGCGTGTCGCTCCAGCGCCTTGTCGACCACGATGGGAAACCGCTCGCGATCGATGGGTTTCGTGAGATAGTCGTAGGCTCCACAGCGCATCGCCTCGACGGCCGTATCTATGGATCCGTAGGCGGTCATCACCACGACTTCCGTATCCGGCCATGTCTCTTTGAGCCGAGACAGGAACTCCATACCCCCGATCCCCGGCATCCGAAGGTCGGTGATGACCAACTCGGCAGGGGCCGCTTCCAGTTGCGCCAACCCCTCCTCTGCCGTGGCAACTCCACGCACCTGGTGCCCCTTCTTCTCGAGCATCGTGACCAACGCCCCGCGGATATTGATCTCGTCATCCACGACGAGAATGTGTGCACGTGGCTTCATGAGGTCACCGCCACAGGTTGCGCCTCTTCGACTGCGACAGGGAACGTCAGCACCGCGGTGGTCCCGATCCCTGGCGTGCTGGATACCTGGATGGTGCCACCATGATCTTCCATGATGCGATAGGCGATGGCGAGACCCAGACCGGTTCCGCTGGAATTCGTCGTATAGAACGGTTCAAACACCCGCGCGAGCTCTTCTTTCTTGATGCCGATCCCCGTGTCCTTCACAGACACAACGAGCCAGCGCGTGCCGTTGGCGTGACGTGCCTCGGCCGCGACGCGGCAGAGCCCGCCGTTCGGCATGGCATGAAACGCATTGACGACAATATTCACCAGGACCTGACTGATGGCCGTCTCGTCACCCAGAACAGATGGCAACGGTTCCTCCACCGTCCGTTCGAGGCGGATTTTCCGCTCCTCCGCCTCGAATTGCATCAGCGCCATGATGTGCTCGATCAGGGCGGAGATGTTCACCTCGTGGAGGCCGACCGACCCAGGGCGGGCGAACTTCATGAAATTGTCGAGAATGACCGAGAGGCGGTGGCATTCCGCGTTCAAGACATGGAGATAACGCGCTCCCTGCTCCGGCAGGGATGCGCGCTCCCTGAGTTCCTCTTCCAAGAGGTGGAGATTTAAGACCATGGCACTCAGGGGATTCCGCAACTCATGGGCC
>JANYBU010000267.1 GCA_025360665.1 Nitrospira sp. | reverse complement strand
CGCATTCGAGCTTGGGCAAACAAACACCTGATGAGGCCTATGCCGTGATGCTGCCGACGGGTAAACTGGCAGCGTGAGCATCAGCAGAGACGCCACTTACAAAGCTCGGCCGGCTGTTCAAACGAATGGGGCCACTTCTGTTGCCAATCGTACCCGCATCGTCCTCGAAGTCTTGAAGGCCGTCATTGCGGTGTGGGGAAGTGAGCGCGTGGGGATTCGGTTGTCGCCCTATGGCACGTTTAACGATATGTCGGATACCGATCCTCTCGGCTTGTTCACGTATGTGATTGAACAACTCAACCCGTTGCAGCTGGCCTATCTTCACCTGATTGAACCGAGAGCGACGAATGCCGGAGGGAGTGACAGTGTGAATGAAGGTGCACCGAGCACGGCACAACTCTTTCGAAAGGCGTACAAAGGGAAAGTCATTATGGCTGGTGGCTTTCAACGAGAGACTGCCGAGGAAGCCGTCACCGCTGGGTTTGCGGATGGGATTGCCTTTGGGGCTTGTTTCTCGCCAACCCTGATTTGCCCAAACGCTTTGAAACAGGGGCGTCGTTAAATCGCTACGACAGAAGTACCTTCTATGGCGGCGGTGAAAAAGGGTATACAGACTACCCCTTCTTGAAACAATAACACCGCATGTCTTTTTACAATCCACCTCATCTGGCTTTAGCAATTAATAAGTGACAACAAGGATTGCACGGTGAAAAAGTCCCTTTCCTTGTCTCAGGTCTACCGCCTGCTCGAGCCGGGGCCGGTCGTGTTGGTTACAACCACCGGCAAGGGGAAGGCCAACATCATGGCCCTGTCGTGGCACATGATGATCGAATTCGAGCCGCCGCTTGTGGGGTGCGTGATCAGCAACCGGAACCGCACGTTCAGCATGGTGAAGGCGACCAAGGAATGCGTGATCAACATTCCGACGGTGGAACTGGCGGCACAGGTGGTGGGCTGCGGAAACACCTCGGGGCGCAGGACCGACAAGTTCAAGAAATTCCGCCTGACACCGGTGGCCGCTTCCCGCGTCAAGGCGCCGCTCATCCGCGAGTGCTATGCCAATCTCGAATGTAAGGTCGTCGATATGCGGATGGCGGCCACATACAACGTATTTATCCTCGAGGTGCTCAAGGCGTGGATCGACCCCTCAAAGAAACACCCTCGGACGATTCACCATTGCGGGAAAGGCGTCTTCATGGTGGCCGGCAGAACGATTACGTTGCCCTCCAAGATGAAATAGGCGCAGGAGAAACTGCCTGCCCCGGTTACGGGGTCAGGCCAGATCCTTCTCAATCGTCACGGACGGGGAGCACCCGTGAGTGAAACCTGGACATTCTACGTTTCGCGTTTGGAATGAAATTCATCGGCGGTAGATGAACTCGGCCAAGGACGTGTGAAGCGCGAGACGTGCGAGACGCGTGACTGGTTTATTTGGTTTATCTGGTTCGTCTGGTCTGTCTTGTTCATCTGGTTAGTCTCGTTCAACCAAACAAACCAGACAGGCCGAATAGACCATAGAGACCAGATTAGAGCTCGAAAGTCTGCCGTGTTTTACGATCGACGAGGAGCGGTCAAGTCTTCTTCCAGGACTTGCAGGTCGGCCCAACGGTGAGGTCGGTTCGGGAAAGATCGACGGCGGCATTTGGGGGGCTTATGCCTCCACGTGTTTCTTCGATCCTCGCTTTGAGCGGGTCGTCAGGCGTCGGGTCGCCTCGGACACTTCGAGGAGAGAGCGCAAGGCCTCATTGACCGATGCGGAGTCGCGAAAGGCATTGGCGACATCGGGCTCAAGTACGGCGACGTTTGCACCTTCCTTGATAAGCCGTCGGTAGTACTTTCCTCGAACAGCTTTTGTGTAGTCAAAGGTATATTCTGCCCGCATGTTGTCTGACTGTGGTGGTCCTTTACGTTTCATGGCGTTTCCTCTCTCCCGCTGTCGCTCGGCGGGCACTGATGATTCTCACCGCAGTTCCTCGATCCGTATGGCCCCGACCAGCAGCCGTCCACGGGCGGAGTGACCGATCGTGAGACATCGCCGTTTGCTTATGGAATGATCGAGGTCA
The DNA here is from genome assembly GCA_025360665.1 of Nitrospira sp. Classification (GTDB taxonomy): domain Bacteria; phylum Nitrospirota; class Nitrospiria; order Nitrospirales; family Nitrospiraceae; genus Palsa-1315. The sequence continues at coordinate 969 of JANYBU010000267.1, read as the reverse complement.
TCAACTGTTGTAGCCAGCGGATCATAGAATACGGTCACGGTTTCGTCGAATGAGACTCGGTGTTTCAGTAGGTTGCGCCGTGTCTTCTCGCGATCCCACTCGAACTGCCTGCGCCCATTGTAAGGAACTGATTGAGAGCTGTCTATGAAGACAGCCGACGGGGTTGATCCCGTTACGTTGCCGGCTCTCGTCTTGGAACCGGCCGGACTTCTTACAGGTCTTGGAGAGAAACATAGGACATTTACGTTTCGAGACCAGAATTGCGGGGTCGTTGCTTGACCTGGCATTTCACGTACTCGCCAGACTGTCCTTTACCGCGCGAATAGTTTCTTTAACGCGGGACGAGCGAGACGCGTGGTTGGTCTGGTCTGTTTGGTTGATCCTCGCGTGCACGCGTTTCGCGAGCAGGAGGACGACCGGGCTGCCCATTGCATCCACTTCTTTCTCACCAACGTGGGTGGCAGTCCATCCCACCACGTCTTTGCACCACACCTGCTGGTGGTGGATGGTTCGCTCGAAGCGGTCGATGGGCGCGTGGTGCTCGCACAAGTGGGGATGCTGTAACGGATTGCGGGCCGCAAGTTTGACTTGCTCACATAGCACTTAGTGCTATATAGTGAACTGTGGGAGATGTGGCATGGCGGTGTACAAGACCCGATGGTTCGATCGCTGGGCGCGCAAACAAGGACTGACCACGCTCAGCCTGTGTACCGCCGTGCGTGAAATGACGGCAGGACTGTATGACGCTGATCTCGGCGGCGGGCTGCTGAAAAAACGGATTGCGCGGCCTGGACAGGGGAAGCGTGGCGGCTTTCGCACGCTAGTCGTCAGCAACAAGGGAACCCGCTGGGTGTTCGTGTACGGCTTCCCGAAGAACGAGCGCAGCAACATCGATAAGGATGAAGAAGACGCGTTGAAGCAACTGGCCGCGTACCTGTTGTCACTGACGGCGCAGGCGCTTGGCCAGGC
>JANYBU010000266.1 GCA_025360665.1 Nitrospira sp. | reverse complement strand
GGTGCGGAACAGCGGTGTCAGGGCGGTCGTCGAAGGGATCGGCGATCATGGCTGCGAGTACATGACCGGCGGGGTGGTCGTCGTATTGGGGCAGACGGGACGAAACTTTGCGGCCGGCATGTCGGGCGGCGTGGCGTTTGTGCTGAACGAACTCGACAAATTCCAATCTCGCTGCAACCTCGGCATGGTGGAATTGGAAAAGGTGACAACGGCGGGCGACAAGAAGACGCTGCATCAGATGATCACGTCTCACTTCATGCATACCGGCAGCCGGAACGCGAAGCGTATCCTCGATAGCTGGGAGTCGATGCTGCCAAAGTTTGAGAAGGTGATGCCGGTGGACTATAAGCGCGTGTTGGAAGAACGGAAGAAGAAGGCTGCCGCGATCAAGTAAGGGGTAACGGGATAAAGGGGTAAATGGGATAGCGGAGAGGGTCAACTCTCCCTGCTTTGGTCGAAAGCTGAGCGCTGATACCTGATACCTGAGAGCTGAAAGCTAGAAGAGATGGGTGATCCCAAAGGTTTCATGAAATACGCCCGCGAGGGCCCCAAGCGGAAGCCGGTCGAGCTGCGCGTGCTCGATTGGAAGGAGATGTATGAGCCCATCTCCGAAGACAAGCTCAAGACGCAGGGCGCCCGCTGCATGGAGTGCGGCGTGCCGTTCTGCCAGGGACCGACCGGCTGTCCGGTCGTGAATCTGATTCCCGAATGGAACGATCTGGTCTTTCGGGGTCGCTGGAACGACGCGCTCAAGGCACTCCATACCACGAACAATTTCCCTGAGTTTACCGGCCGGCTCTGCCCAGCGCCCTGTGAAGGGGCTTGCGTGCTCGGCATCAACGAGGACCCGGTCTCCATTCGGATCATCGAGTGGAACATCATCGACCGTGGCTTCAATGAAGGTTTGGTCGAGCCGATCATGCCCGTCATCAACACGGGGAAGACCGTCGCGATCGTTGGTTCAGGCCCGGCGGGCATGGCAGCGGCGCAGCAACTCGCGCGAGCCGGCCATCGCGTCACCCTTTTCGAGAAGTCCGATCGCATCGGCGGCCTGCTGCGCTACGGTATTCCAGATTTCAAAATTGAAAAGTGGGTCATCGACCGGCGCTTGGAACAGATGAAAGCCGAGGGTGTCGAGTTCAAGACCGGTGTGACGATCGGGAAAGACATCTCAGGCGAACAACTACGAGCGCAGTTCGACGCGGTGGGGCTGACCATGGGCGCGGAGCAGGCTCGTGACCTGCCGATCCCTGGCCGTGAACTCAAGGGCGTGCATCTGGCGATGGAATACCTGACCCAACAGAATAAGCGCGTGGCCGGAATTTCCGTGACGGACGAGCCGATTACAGCAAAGGGCAAGCGCGTCGTCATCATCGGCGGCGGCGACACAGGTTCGGATTGTCTCGGCACGGCTCACAGGCAAGGCTGTATCGAGGCGCATCAGTTTGAATTACTCCCGGAGCCGCCTCCGACCAGAGCCGATTCGACTCCTTGGCCGCTCTGGCCCATGCAGCTCCGCACCTCGCACGCGCACGAAGAAGGTTGTGACCGGCAGTGGAGTATCTCGACCACGAAGTTCACCGGTCACAATGGCCAGGTCACGAAGCTTCATGGCAACAGGGTGAAGTTCGAAAACGGCAAGTTCGCGCCGATTCCCAGCAGCGACTTCGACATGGATGCGGATCTCGTTCTCCTCGCGATGGGATTCACAGGCCCGGTGAAGAATGGCCTCCTCGACAGCCTCGGCGTGAAGTACGACGCCCGTGGCGCGGTGGGGGCGGACGAACACTTCATGACCAACCTCGACGGTGTCTTTGTTGGCGGCGATACCAAACGAGGCGCCTCGCTGATCGTCTGGGCCATTGCCGAAGGAAGAAAGATGGCAGCGGGGATTGATAAGTATTTCCGCGCCGGCAAGTCTGCCAAGGTCGGCCGCTGAAAACGGCCTCCAACTGCGTTCTCGCTTCGCTCAAACCCTCAACGTACTTAGAACAGTACGCCTCGGGCTTTCGCTCACTGCGGCCTTGTTGGAAGACCGTTTTGAGCGGCCTGGGGAACATTATGTCCCGTTGACACGGGTTTCTACGCGACGTACCGTACTCCGCAGTTGTGGGAAAGGGCTAGGAATAAGGTAAGGAGAAGACCACACCTCCATGTCGACAAGCCAGCCAGCGGGATCTACGATCGAAGACTTCATCAAGGTGCTAGATGGTGAGGACGAGCTTGGCGCTGTTATTCGAGCGCATATTCATATTGAGGCTCTTCTGCTTGAATTGCTGGGCGGTTTCAAGTTCCAAGTGCAACGGGTGAAGGATGGCGCAGGTGCGCGTAGACTTCCAGGGGCGTGGCAAAGTCGAGACATTTCCTCGGGCGCGTGTTCAACCGATGGGCGATGGCGTTCAACTCGCGCTGCGT
>JANYBU010000265.1 GCA_025360665.1 Nitrospira sp. | reverse complement strand
CTGCGACCTGCACAAGCTGAATGCCTCGCCCGTCCTGATCTAAATCGTGCGTACGTTGTGTGAGCGCAAGCTGGTGCGGATCGTCGGGCGAAAAGACGTGCCGGGTCGGCCGATCATGTATGGGACGACCAAGTTCTTCCTCGAGCATTTCGGGTTACAAGACTTGAGCCAGCTCCCCCCGTTGCGTGAATTCAAAGAACTCGGCGAGTCCGAGCAGGCCCTCTTGCCGATCGAAGAAGAGTCACTAGCAGGATGCTGAAAAAGTCCGCCAGCATCGTTCTCGCATCGAGCGAAGAGGCGAGGCGTACGCTTCAGTACGTTGAGCCTCTGAGCGAGCCGAGAACGAAGTTGGGGGCCTTTTTCAGCGTCCTGATTAGGACTGTTCGACCGGTTCTTCGATCAGCGCCCCGTTGGTCTCTGTCCCAAAGGCCACCAAGGCCTCACCTTCCGTACGATTACTCGGGACAGGGAATTCTTCAGAGTAGAGCGTCTCGGAGGTCTCGACCACCACCAATAACTCTTCTTCGATCGGCAGGAGGGCCTGCTCGGACTCGCCGAGTTCTTTGAATTCACGCAACGGCGGGAGCTGGCTCAAATCTTGTAGCCCGAAATGCTCGAGAAAGAACTTGGTCGTCCCATACATGATCGGCCGACCCGGCACGTCTTTTCGCCCGACGATCCGCACCAGCTTGCGCTCACACAACGTACGCAGGACACCGGACGTTTCGACGCCACGAATCTCTTCGATCTCAGACCGCACGAGCGGCTGTTTGTAGGCAATAATGGCAAGGGATTCGAGCGCGGAGCGAGAAAGCTTTTGCGCCGCCTTGGCTTTATCCATCCGTTTCAGCCAGGGCCCATACTCCTGCTTCGTCACCAGCCGATACCCGCCTGCGACCTGCACAAGCTGAATGCCTCGCCCGTCCTGATCTAAATCGTGCGTGAGAATTCCCAGCGCCTGAACCACTTCGGCTTTTGAGACTCTCCCCAAGATAGACATCAGCCGAGCGACCGGGACCGGTTCGGGCGACACGAACAAGACCGCTTCGAGAATGGCTTTGAGTTCCCGCGAGTCGATGGCCTCCGCCTGGCTGTTCACTGCCTCGACGCCGGCATCCTTCGCCGCATCGTCTGGCACCCCATTGTCCTCAATAACCGACGCTGTCTCTGCCAGCGCTATGTCGTCTGTCTCTTGTTCCACAACTGAGCTCATGCTCCCCTCCATTCAGCATCATCCAATTCTGCCGGGTCTGGTACGAGTGAGAAGGCGCGCGACACGAGAATCGGCCCAAAATGTTCTGTCTGGAATACCCGAGCCGTTCGAAGCCGCATAAGTTCCAGCAATGCCAAAAATGTGACGATGATCACGAGCCGATGGCAGGACGGCTCAAAGAGCTCGACAAAATTTATCGACTCTTGCCCCTCCAACATTTCCAAAATCGCGTTCATCCGCTCCCGAACCGTCAAGTTGTCGGGCAGAATCTCCATGAACTTCTTGCCGGGATTGCGATCGAGGATTCCCTGCAACGCATCCACTAAATCGAACAGGCTGACATTGTCCAGCAGCGTCTCGTCCGATTCCAATTCGACCGCGGGGCTCTGTTCACGGCTATAAATCTCCCGCCACAACTGCTCGTGTTCGTCCAACTGACGGGCGGCTTCTTTGAACTGCTTGTACTCGAGCAGTCGCCGCACCAATTCCTCACGCGGATCAGGCCCGTCTTCCTCATCGGCGACCGTCTCATCGACGGGAAGCAGCATCCTGGATTTGATCTGAAGTAAGGTCGCCGCCATCACGAGAAATTCCCCCGCGACCGTCAGGTTCAGGCCTTCCATCGCCTCAATGTAGGTGAGGTATTGCTGGGCAATCAGGTGGATGGGAATGTCGTAGATGTTGATCTCGCTCTTCTTAATGAGATGGAGCAAAAGATCAAGGGGCCCTTCAAAGTTCTCGATACGAACCTGATAGGGTAATTCGGTTTGTTCGATGTCGTCGAGGTGGTTATCCACAAGCCGACTTATACCAGCTTTGGGGGAGGCGGAGCAAGCCTCCGTCTATTAGTAGTGGTAAGAGGGGTCGAGGCCTCCTCGTCACCGCCACCTAATACGATAGACGATCAGTAGGGCGATGAATACCAAAATGGAGAGGATGATCGCATACTGTACTGTCTGATTTCCGAACCCTAGGGGTGCCTGTCCGGTTGCCGATCTGATCGCCCTGGTAAACTCTGGACCTTTTCCGAAAGAGGCTTTGGAGAAATCGTCTCGTCCCTTGAACGACGCATCGGAAAAATCCGCCGTCGATCGGAACGTGGCCCGGCGAAAGTCGGCGTCCCTGTCGAACAGGGTAAAGGTAAAATATGCCTCACGGTCGAACGATGCTTCAGAGAAATCCGCCAGGCCCTGAAAACGGGTTCCGGAAAACCCGGTGCCCAACTTGAAAGAGGTGCGCGACAGATTGACATCCTTCTCGAAGACCACCTCCAAAAACTCCGCCAGCCCGTTGAACCCCGACTGCTGGAATGTGACCGGCCCCTGGAAGACAGAGCGGTGAAATCTCGTATGCGGGCCAAACGCCGTTTTCTCAGCAAACACGTCGCGCAGAAATCGCCCCTGCACAAAATAGCTCTCCCGCAAGAACACTGTACCTGACAACGTCACCGGCTGCATAAACACGGCCCGTGAGAGATCCACCAGCTGCTCAAACCTGGTCCCGCTGAACGTCACAGGCCCCTTCACCACCAGCAGCCCTTGCGTCGATCCGTGTCTGATCGCTCCGCGCACCACCGAGTTGACGATCGTCATGGAGCCGGGAATCACGCGTGCCTCGCGTCCCTGCAGCTCCTTCATCCCCCCAAGCTCGGGCGGCAACGGACCCACGGGCAACATGTCCAGAGACAGATCGCCACGAATAACCACCCCTGAAAGATCGATCCCCCTCCCTTCTTTGAACGCCTGCAGCAGCTGCGTCGCATCCACCGCTTGCGCCTCTCGCTCTTGCTCCGTGCAGTCGGCGCCCAGATGACGCGTCAACGCCACTCCCGGTCCTGAAGCAGACGTCTCCACCTGACAGTTCGAGGCTACGGCATCGAGCGGTAGCCAGAGAATAGCCAGCCCCCCCACCATGATGCATGCACACATCCGATTCATCATGCAGGCCCTTATACGGAATGCCATGGACCAACGCAAGGCAAGAACCGCCGACTCGCTGGACTGCCTAAGCAGATTTGCTACACTTTCGCGAGCGAACAACTGAACTCTGAACGATGAACGCGGAACGCGGAAGTGACCATCGTTCCCTTGGTCATCGTTCATCGCTCACCGTTCAGCGTTTCCTGGTTAGGAGCCTCACAATGCCGCGCCATCTTGCCGCCACCTATACATTAGTCATCACCCTCCTTTGTGGAGTCCCGGTCTCGGTCCCGGCGGATACGGTCATCGAACTCCCAGTCCTGGCGGCCATTCGCCAAAACAATCTTGGCGTGTTTGAAATCCTGATGATGTGGTGGGACAAGAAGCCGGAGCCGAATCCCGTTCAACTACAATGGCTCCTCGCCGGCGTGCGACTGGGAAACGCTCATTTAGGCGCCATGGCTCAGGCCTTCGCCTATGCCGTCGAACGCACACCCTCGGTCCAGCATAGCGGGACCGTCTCTGTGCAAGGGGTGGCCTATCAACCCGTAGGCAGCGACGGACCAAGCGCCGGTGCGGCTATGGCCGTGGGATTCATCGCAATGTTCAAAGGGGAGCATATTCAGCGAGGCATTGCCCTGACCGGAACCATTGAACCTGGAGGACAGATCGGCCCGGTGGGCAGCATCCCGGATAAGATTCGTGCCGCAGCACGAGAAGGGTATCGCACCGTGTTGGTTCCACGCGGACAAACTCATGACGCGCGATGGAACCTGAACGAACTGGGATTTCAGCTCAATGTGACGGTGAAGGAGGGCGATACGATCGATGAGGCGTACGAGCTCATGACAGGCCAACGAATCTAGCAGGATGCTGAAAAAGCCCGCAGCTTCGTTCTCGCATCGTTCAGGCCCTCAACGTACCCCTGAGGGTACACCTTCGGACCTTCACTCGCTGCGGCCTTGCTGAACGGCCTTTTTGAGCATCCTGCTACGCCGTCTCTCCCGTGGCTCCCCGCATGATTGCGTCATACTCTGCTTGCGTCAACCGATGCATGCCCAACGTTAGTCGTCGAGTCAGCTCGGCCTGATCGGCAATCTGCAAGACGTTGAGCAACAACGCCTGACTCGCAACGGACGAACAGGCCAACCGGCGCACCCCGTCGATTCGCACAAAGCCAAATCTGGCCTCAGTTCTCAGCTCATCGCTGAGGAACGCATCCAACGCGGAGAAGTCCGACACAGGCGGCACAATCTGAAACTCGGCACAGAGCCCGACCTTCAGCACGTACACAAGTCCACGGGACTGCGCATCGAGATATGTTTGCAGATTCGTCCGGATCAGCCCGGTGCAGAGTCCCCAGAGGCCGTGCCCGAGTTGCAGCTCGGCGCTTTCCTCCGAGGTGCGTTCTCGCAAGGCCCCGGCCACGAATAAAAAATGGCTCATTGGAGGTTCATCGCAGAGCAGTCAGCAGGAGGATGGACACATATGGAACGGACGCCATGATACCGGAACAGACTCCAGCGTCATCCGGCCTGACGACGCGACCGAGTCGTCCCCAAAAGGCATCCCATGCGTGTATCAGTGCGTGTGGTACTCGTCTGCGTCGTCTAACAGGCCTTCTGGTTTTTCAGGAAAATCGGTGTCTTCATCTTCCCCGTCCAGCGTGAGTTCTTCTTCCACATCTTCATCGGCCTCAACAGCGATATCCACATCATCTTCGCCCAGCTCTTCGTCAAGATCGGCGTCTTTCGGCATTGGCAACCCCATCGGCCCCGACAACATGGACTTCTGGGGCTCCTCATTCACGGACGACTTCACGGGTTTCTTATCGAGGGCTGGGGCCGCTGGTTTGGACGAAACGGCTGAACCCGTCTTCACCGCTGGTTTCTTCTGAACCGCTTTGGGTGCCGCTACAGCAGGTCTCTTCAAAGCACTCTGTGCAACTTTCTTCGCAGCTGGTTTCTTGACTGCCTTCTTCACTGCGGGCTTTGCTTTGGCTTTAGCCTTCGCTTTCGCAGGCGTCTTCTTCGCAGGCTGCTTCTTGCTCTTCGCAGCAGGTTTCTTGGCTGCCTTCTTCACTGCGGGCTTTGCTTTGGCTTTAGCCTTCGCGGGTTTCTTATTCGCCGGTTGCTTCTTGTTCTTTGCCATCGAATTTCTCCCTTCTCATCCATTGGATGTCTAACGCGGCCTCCATCTATCATGAACTTATAGGGTCTTGCAACTCACCCCTCTATCGCCTCTGACAGGAGGCTGAAAAAGTCCGCCGGCCTGTCTTGTTCATTTGCTTTGTTCGGTCTGTCTGGTCTGTCTCGTTTAATTGATTTGTTTGCTTTGTCTTGTTTATTTGCTTGAACCAGATAAACAAAACAAACCAGATCAACCAGACAGACCGACTTGTACCACACATGCGGGCCATCGAAATTCTAGCGGGCCAACATAATTCTTTCCGCAACCTGTTGATCCTTGCCGGCTCGCGCCCATGCTCTCTCATGCCTGGCCTGGTAGAATATGAGGCAAGAAGGGGGTCGAATCCTTCTTGATCTATACGGCTCTTACAGAAAGAAGATAGTCCGGGACCCCCCAATGAACCCTCGTCTACTCATATTCGGGCTAATCACAGTGGGACTGCTCTCTGCCTGGCCGACGGCAGCGACACCCCCCTACACCGCCATCATTATTGAGGGTGGATCCCCCTACTTCGTCCCGAAGTCTGTCACCGTCTCGACCGGATCGCCGATCAGATGGGAAAACCCCACCGCGGCGGAACACACGGTAACCCATACCGGTTGTGTGGAGGACGGCGATCACTGCGCCTTCGATTCCGGCTTAATGCTCCCGAACGGCACCTTTGCACTCCCCGGACTCGCTCCTGGCCGATACCCCTACCTCTGCCGCATTCACCCCATCATGCGCGGAGTCATCACCGTCACAGAGGCCCCCCAGTTACCCTCCCAGCTCTAGAACTCGTCGCTCTGGTTCGTCGCTCGTATCTCGTCCCTCGTCGTTCGCGAACTACGCTTCACGAGCGACGCTTCACGTTTCTTGAGGCCTTGCGAGAATCCCAGCCCGTCGTGTAGGCTGCGGCGCTCAACCCGCATTATTCACGAGAGTTCGTGACGAAACCGCCGAGACGCCTGGCGAGACGGGCGCGCAGAGCCGCGAGGAAAGGAGACATACTTGAAACAGTATGTTGACCGACTGAGCGGCGAGCCCGTCCGCCGTCAGGCTTGTCGCAGCGGCGTATCGGCGGTTGCAGTAGAAGTCTTCGTGAATACTGCGGGTTTAACAGGTCACGTCGATCATGAAACCAGCTGTCGCTGCTCACGAACCGCTCAGCCTCACCGGAGAGACGCTCAGTCTCCTGGCCTGGCACATCCCCGATCTCGTCGCCTATCAGCACCACGAAGACGAATGGTGGTTCGCCCCCCTCGATGACAACTTGCCAATCGTGCGCCTGAATCGCACCGGCCTGGAGATGTTACAGGGGATGAACGGCCACACGGCAGTCGGGGCGCTGCTGGAGAAATACGGAGCGCGGATCTGCGGGCCGGACGGACAGCCGGGACAGTGGCATTTGGAACATTGGTCCCTGCCCACCTACTCGCTGTGCTACTTCGGCACAGAGCCACCGGGCGGCCACCGCCACAAGGCCAAGTGGGATCTGCTCCTCCAACAAATCCGTGAAGGCTGGTCAGGACAGGAAGGGTTCGAGGGGGAAGAGCACCTTGAAGACTTTCATCACCACGAACTAACCGACAGCGGTGAAGACGACGGCCACTTCGACCTGATCGAAACCACCGTCTCGCATCTCTTCCGGGAGCCGAGCGACACGCTCAACGGCTTGACCTATGGCCGGCTGCTCATGCGGCAACTGCGGAAGCTGGGCTGGTTTACGCCCAAACCCCACATCATCGTGGAAGTGGGCGGGGGACTCGGATACCTTGCCCGTGAAATGGGCAAGGAACTCTTGCCGTTTGAAAAGCAGACTATCCGGTACATCTCCCTCGACATCACCCAGCCCTTCCTCAAACTGCAAGTCGCCCGCGCCAAGGCAGGAGGCTGGGGCGGCATCGGCACCCGCGCCAATGGCGAATGGCTGCCCTTCAAAGACAACTCCATCGACCTCGTCATCGACAACGAGAACATGGCCGACATGACTCCGGTGAAGTTGACCAGGAAAGAACTCCAAGAGGGAACAGGCGACAGGCCACAGCATCAGGAAGCGCTGGATTGGATCAGACACGTGCGGCTGCCGCTGGGCACGGACCTACCCGAGGACGTGATCTTCAACCTCGGCCCCTTTCGATTCGTGGCAGAACTGTGGCGGGTGTTGAAGCCGGGCGGCAGGGCCTTTCTCACGGAATTCGGGATCGAAGAAGGCTGGCCGGCACCGGTCAAGCTGCCAGGCCACACGGAATACGAAGTCCAGTACAGCCATCTCCGCCAGGCGACCCGCTGGCTCGGCTTTCAAGAGCGCTATCTCTCGCTGCCTCAGTTCCTCGCCATCAAACCGGACAGCAAAGTGCTCTGCACCGGCGCGGCCTATACCATCCAGCGATTCTGCCAAGCCATGAACAAGCCCTTCCCCGTGCGCGCCTACACGGAGAAGGAATTACAGCAGGCCCTGGGCGACATGCTCCCGAAACTCCACGGCTGCCACTACCACGACGTGGCAGATCCCGCCTGGTTCGGCCTCCTCGACTTCAAAGTCTTGTTACTAGAAAAGCCCGGCGGCGCTCCGAAAGCCAGCTTCTCGGAAAACAAAGGCTATCGGTGGTATTCGCAAAAGTGAAACGTGAGACGCGAAACGTAAAACGCAAGAAGTAAAGCGCACTGGCAAAACAGAGAGTTTCTGCCCTAGGCGACAGCTTTAGACCGACGAACTTCCCGAATCACTCGACTGCCCACCAGATCCTCCGCAACATCGATATCGTAGCGGCTTTGCAGGTGAAGCCAATAGCGCGGACTTTGGTCGAGATACCGGCTAAGCCGTAACGCCAACTCAGCGGTCATGGGACGTTGCCCACGCACTACATGACTGATCCGCATTGCAGGGACACCAAGCTCCTGCGCTAAACGATACTGGGACAACCCCCACTCATCGAGGATCTCTTTGAGGTAGACACCGGGATGTATTGGGGCGATGCGGGATTTAGCCATAGGAAGTTAGCTGAGCGCGCGGGTTTTCCTGAATTGCTCGTCCAGATACGCCCGATCATCGGCATGACGCCGGTTGAGATACATCTGAAACCCTTCGGCAACCAACCGGAGTTCGTGTCGAAATCCTTCAATCAGGACGCCGGTGTGCCGTTTGGCATCGACGATTTCAGTCCGAAGGGTTTCTATAGCAGCGTTGACGATTTGTTGAATTTGCGCCAGTGATTCCTGGTCCACGCTATATTTCCTTACGAGGTGGAAAAGTTTATGGCGTTAGCAGAAGGAAGTTAAACTGCACTTTCCTCTCCAAGATGGTTGCCCCTGCCTGGTTCGGTCTCCTCGACTTCAAAGTCTTGTTACTCGGAAAGCCCGGCGGGGCCCGAAAGCCAGCTTCTCAGAGAATAAAGACTATCTGTGGTACTCGCAGCGGTAGGAGGGCCCATTAGCTTTCCGCAACAGTCATCATCATATTTTAGTTCCGATCATCTCACATCGGACACAAGGGAATTGCCCAGATGAAACTCCCCGCAGCAGCCTACTCCGCCGAAGTAGCCACATCGGCTACGAAGACCGGAAGCCGCGGGGTATCCTGCGAAATTCTCCGACCCGTCGGCCAGAGCCTTTGGGCTGCGCGCCGAAGCCGCTACCCTCCTCGCCAAGGCTATGGCGGGTTCTCCTCGCCTTCATCCCCGCAGCAAGCTATGGGGTATTCGGCGAAGGAGAATAAACCCACCGCTGGTCTCTTGAACTCTGCGAAATCGTGATTAACTAAATTAGTGGCAGGCTTTATGCTGAAGATTATGCTGGGCGGTTTCAAGTTCCAAGTGCAACGGGTGAAGGATGGCGCAGGTGCGCGTAGACTTCCAGGGGCGTGGCAAAGTCGAGACATTTCCTCGGGCGCGTGTTCAACCGATGGGCGATGGCGTTCAACTCGCGCTGCGT
>JANYBU010000207.1 GCA_025360665.1 Nitrospira sp. | reverse complement strand
CCGCAGCGAATGGCCATGGGCCAGGCCCAGGCTCAAGGTCTCACGGTCTTCCGCACTCATGTGTCGATAGGATTTCTTTGACATGGCAACACCTTAGCCCATCAGGGCCTGTCGTGTTGCACTTGGAGTTAGAACTCAAGCGGAATCTATTGGCGGATCCTGTGTGCCGACCATGATACTCTTTCCGCACGTGGCGGATGTGCCATACAGTTGCCTCGAACCGCTGTCCAAGAGCCGAGCGCTCGAAGCAATGATGCCGCAAGCCACATTCGTGTACGATAGGGACATTGCGCGACGGGAGTTTCAAGCCTTGTCTCGATTGGTGCAGCAGGTGGATTGTTATCGTCTCCATTTTGGGCACGACGTTCTGGATTTGCCCAAACTGATTACTCCGTTGTTGGAACGGAGCTGATGGATCAGGTCCGCGTCCTCCCTGGCGCCTTGCTGGTTCGTCTCAATCCATATTATTCATGAACACTTCTGCTGCAATCGCCGATGCCTGACTCAAGCGAGACGGGCGGGAAAAGCGCGACAGGCAGGGACGAGGCTCACACGTCACGCGAGTCTCGCTCCTCCCGCTTGTCGCGCGCCCCTCCGCCATATCGCGACGAGCCGTCATGAATAATGCGGGCTCAGGTTCAGTCGACCTGGTCACGTGAATCCGTTGGTTGACGATTCTTCTCCGTCGCGAGCCCTCGTTTCTCCTCTGTCGCCTCGGCTCTTCCCTGTGCCATTGCCCCTGAAAAATTCTGCATGGTAGGATAGCGCTCAGAGCGGTGCAAAGAGTGTATGACTGATCGCGTGTGGCCCGAGCGACAAGCACTGCATGAGAATCCAACCTTTCTGGTAGCCGCAATACGCGATACACCACTAGCTCTTGTCTTGTCGAAGGAGGGCGTTATGAAAAAAGTATGGATCGTACTTTTCGCGCTGCTGATCCCTGTCCTTGCGGCCCATCTAGTTCTTGCCGCAGGGTTGTTTAAGGTCGGCGAGAAGGCGCCCTCGTTTGCGTTGACGGCCATCACCGGTGAGACAGTGGGGTTGGATACCTATAAGGGGAAGGTTGTAGTGCTCGGACTGTTTCATATCTGCGATCCCTGCATGATGCAGGGTTCGGCGCTCCAAAAAGTTTCCGAGATGACGAAGGGAAAAGATGTGGCCGTGCTCGGCGTCAATTCTTCCGGCAACTCGAAGAAAGAGGTCGGCGAGTTCTTGTCCGCCTTTCCCGTGAAAGTCACGTATCTCTATTTGCTCGATCCGAACAAGGTGACGGACAGATTGTACGGCGGAGGGAAGTTCATTCCCAACGTGTATGTGATCGATCAGCAGGGCGTGATCCGGTGGCAGCGTGTCGGCAATATGGATTTGGCTGGTGAAGAGGCGATTGTGGCGGAAGTCGACAAGTTATTGGCTGGTGGAAGCAATAGGATGTAAGAAGCGGGGTGGAGCCTGATGATCTCCTGTGCTCGCGCAACGCGCGGCCTCCGAAGGCCCTCGTTGGACGCGCGCAGTGGGAGATCAATCAGCCCCCACCCCTGAAGAGATAACGAGCGAGCTTGGAGGGATCATCTAGAAGGATGAGGGTCGGTCGATGTGCGCATTCGGAGAGACCTCGCCTCCTCGCTTGGAAACCAACCGACTTCCGCCGAGGGAGAGGAACGCAGACGATGGATGAGATGGAAGAGGGGAAACAGAAGTTTTTGGAGGTGGTGAAGGGGACTGATGCCGCGGTGCAGGTCGTCATTCCCGTCACGCCTTCTAATAGTATATTTCTGATTTCCCTGACGAAGGGGCCGAATCGAAAATTTATTACGATCTCAGAAGACGACATCATCGATTTGCCCAACGAGGCCAGCATCCTGACGAAAGTCATGAAAGTCGTGAAGGATGCCGTCGCCGCCTTATGAATCTGTCTGTGCCATAAGCTATCAGCTATAAGCCATCGGCTCTTGTTATGAAAAACCTCCTTCCCGGCATCTGGCAATGGTCCTGGTTCTCCGAAGAGAAGCAGCTCGATTTCAACGGGCTTTTCCTGACGGTCGGGGAACACAAGATTCTCATCGACCCTCCGCCGATGACAGGTGAGGCGAGTTCGGTGATCCTCCGCAACGGCCCCGTCGATTACATCATCGTGACGAATCGAGACCATGCCCGCGAAGCGGCGAAGTACCAAGGCGAGTTTCGCTGCCAGTTGCAAGTACCGGAGGCGGATGCAGGGCAGATGGATCTCATGCCGACCAAAACATTTAAAGACGGGGAGTTGCTTACAGGCGGGATCTGGGTGATCCAGCTGAAAGACCAGAAGTCTCCCGGCGAGTCGGCCCTGTTCATTCAGCAGGGGAAGGGTGTGCTGATTGTCGGCGATGCCTTGATCGGCAAGCCTGCTGGTTCCGTCAGTATGCTCCCCGCTGACAAATATGCCGACGTGGCGAAGGCCCAAGAGGGATTGCGTCGTCTCCTCAAGTACAACTTCGATAGTCTGTTGGTCGGCGACGGGACCTCGATTCTCACCGGTGCCAAGCAGGCGGTTGAACAGTTGCTCCAGCCCGCATCATGACGCTACGGAACGGATTTTCCGAAGAACTCAATCGCCAGGGAAACGAGCATTTTTCGCGCGGGCTCTATACCGATGCCTATACCTGCTATGCGAAGGCGTTGGAATGTGACCGGTTGACCGGGGACCAACGGGCGTTAGCATCCACGCTGGGAAATCTCGGGAACATTTGTGCGGTAGTGGGCGTCGGGAATCGGCCCAGGCCTACTACCAAGAGGTGCTGGAACTCCAGAAGATTCTCGGGGATGAGAAGGGAATCGGGACGACGCTGGGTAACTTGGGGAATCTGAGGGCCGATGCGGGCGAGTGGGATCGTGCCAAGGCCTACTATCTCGAAGCGTTGGATCTCATGAGTAAGACCTACGATGAGGCAGGCAAGGCAGTGCTGTTTTCGGATCTTGGCTTGGTCGCACGCGAGACGAAAGAGTTCGAGCAGGCGATTGGATACTATGAGCAGTCGCTGGTCCTGATGCGGCGCTTGGGGAATCAGGGCGGTGTGGCCGATGCCTGGCGCATGATCGGTCGAACGTTCTTGATGCAGCAACGCTATGACGATGCCATTGCCTGCTGCCAGACCAGCCAGTCCATTGCCGAGCGATCGCGCGACGAGTTGCGGACAGGCGGTGCTCGGTATCTGTTGGCGCAATGTTATGAAGAGACCG
This sequence comes from Nitrospira sp., assembly GCA_025360665.1. Classification (GTDB taxonomy): domain Bacteria; phylum Nitrospirota; class Nitrospiria; order Nitrospirales; family Nitrospiraceae; genus Palsa-1315. Next base: position 7,232 of record JANYBU010000207.1, on the reverse strand, counting down.
GCAAGTTGCGTGAGGCGGCAGATCTCCTTGAACTGGTGGTGCGTATGGATCGCAAGTACCAGTTGCCGAAACTCGAAGAGAATATTCAACGTTTGGCAGCTCTGCGTGCTAGCCTCGCCGGGCAGGATGGGGTGCCTCCTCATCGAAAGACGCATGTATGAGTGACGAAGATTCTATGTCCTGGGCTAGTCTCAAGGCCTCGCTGGCCCCCGTGTTCCCCCGGTTAGTGGAGTTGGAACCCGGCGGTGCGATGGCGATGGACCTTGGCCACGATGGATGGCTGCTGGAGCTCACGCCGGACGGAAAGCTCCTCTGCCAGTATGGGATGGCGCTAGACGATGTGATGACGCTTCTCTCCGATGGGACGCCGGAGGACCTCGGCACCGACGAGATCGCGAAGCAGGCCAAGTATTACATCCAACCGGCGGTCGCAAAGTACCGTGCGATTCTGTTGCAATCAGGGTTCTCCGAACAGACCGAGATGAACGACGACTATGTGGCAGCTCGCTTCGAACGGAATGTGGACATGACAAATTCTATGGCCGTGCAGGACCTGATGCGTTGGTGTGTGCGGACGATTGGCGTGGTTCGGTGAGCAGGCCGATCACCACGTTCGATGACTTTCGCGATGCGATCACGGCATACCGGTTACCGCGGGTCTTAATCGCCGCCCTTGAGCTGAACCTCTTTACGGCCATCGGCACAGATGCCTGGACGATGGCTGACCTGGCCCGTGACATGAAGGTCAGTGAGCGGGGTCTGGCCATTCTTTGCCGGAATCTCGCGATGGCCGGTCTGCTGAAGAAAAATGGCGAGATCTATACGAACAGTCGGTTGGGTGCCACGGCGTTAAACGCACAGCATCCAGTTTATCGGGGAGACTATCTCCGGCTCATCACGAGCCATTGGGCCGATTGGGGACGTGTGCTGGAATCGGTGAAGACGGGACTGCCGCTCGATCACGATGAGCCGGAGGAGCCAGACTATCGTCGTCGGTTCACGTGGGCGATGCATCACCGGACCCTGGAGACGGCTCCGAAGATTGCGGCCCAGATCGACCTGCGTGGCGCGCGAACCCTGCTCGATCTTGGCGGCGGTCCCGGCACCTATGCGATGGCCTTCCTCGCAAAGAATCCCACGCTCCGTGCCACGCTGTGCGACCGTCCCGCAGCGCTCGACGTGGCGAAGGAGATTGCGTCGACTCACAAGGCCGGTGCGCGACTCTCCTATCTGCCGTTGGATTTGCTGACGGAAGCCATTCCCGGCACCTACGATGTCATCTGGTATTCGAACGTGCTCCACATCTATTCGCCGAAAGACAATCAGGCGGTATTTCGGCGTTCGTTGGCCGCCCTGAATCCCGGAGGCCGGCTGCTGATTCAGGATGCCTTTCTCCACGACCGGGAAGGTCTGTGTCCCGAAGAGGCGAGTCTTTTCGCGGTCTCGATGTTGTTGTTCACCGAGAGGGGCAATACCTATTCGGCGGCCGAGACGAGGGCTTGGTTGACGGATGCTGGATTTGAACGGATCAAGGTCTTGCGGATGAAGAAGGGGACGGAGGATTGGGAGGACGGGATACTGGAAGCGCGGTCCTCAAAGACGAATGCAAAAATGCGCGCCCGCCGAACAGAATCAGCGAAAAGTTCACGATCCCGCTCATCGCACTAAAGAAGAATAGAACGCCGGTCTCGCCCTGTCCGCTTAGGATGCTCGTAACTGTGGCAAGGTCTAATGCCAATCCCACCGTTCCATAGATGACGCAGGCCATGGCGGTCCAGGTCCATCCGATCCACACGAGGCCCGCGAGAGCGAGAGGAAATGCGATCAGATAGAGCATCCATCCGATTCGGCCGGCCTCCGTCGCAGCCGGTATGAGTTGGGTGGTAGTGGCTCCGATGAGGCAGAGCCCCGCGAGCAGGCCAATCAGTGTCCAGGTGTGTCGCATGGACGGGATGATACCTGTCGCAGCTGCGCACAGCAACAGCAGGGTGCTGAAAAAGTCCGCCAGCGCCACAGACCGTGGCGCGCGAGACGCGAGACATGCGAGAAAAAGGCGCGACGTGAACACATTGGATTTCCACCTCTTCTCGCCCGTCCCGCTCGTCCCGCCTGTCTCGCGCGCCTAGGTTTTTCCGCAGCCTGATAGGGTGCTGATAGCGGTGAGTGGGCGATCGCGAGGGGTAACGGAGATGGCGGATCCATCCGACAGAGCGTCTCAGGCCTGTCTTCTGATCTACGACGGCCAATGCCGCCTCTGTGTCACTGCCAAGAAGGGCCTTGAGGGACTGGAGACTCATGCGGATGCCACCCCGGTACGGATGGTTCCGTATCAGAGCGACGAGGCCAAGCAGGCCTTAGGGGCAAGCTATCGGCCAGGTCGCCCCAACGCCGCCTTCCTGGTCCGTCCTAATGGGGAGATTGCCCGTGGGCTCGATGCTTTTCTGGCACTCCTGCCTGGCCTCAAGGGTGGGCGGGTCCTCTCAGTCCTCTTAAGCCTTCCACTGGTGAAGCCCTTCGGTTATCTACTGTATTGGTTTGTGGCCCGGTACCGGTACTCCGTCTTCGGCACAGTTCCGCTTGCGGGGGCTTCCGAGAATCCCCGTACACCGAGTCGGGGAACACCTCACAAGTAGCCGTTTTCCAACTGCAATACGAAGTTCGGGGTTCGAAGTTCAGAAAACCTCGAACTTCGGACCTCGAACCCTCGGTCGTCTCGCCTTTCCCGCTCGTCCCGCCTGTTTCGCGCGGCTATTTAATGTCCCCCCTCTTTCGAAGGGTTTTCTTCCCACAGTGGGGAATTTACGCTGAAGGGCGTCAATGCGAGACTCTGCACAAGCGAGGGAGAACCGCACATGACAATCATCCAGCGGCTGTCTGCGGCGATAGGTGAGGTGAAGGAGTGGTTCAGGCCGATTGGGCCTGAGCTCGTGCCGGTGTATCAGGAGCGGCGGATTGATGTGCGGAGGAGGAAAGCTTTCTATGTCGCGTTGATCGCGTGTGCCATGATCGGCCCCGGCCTTCCGCCGACAGCATGGACTGCCGATCTGCCGTCTCTCGCGTCGGTGAAACACGGGAAGGTTGTGGCGGCTGGTGTTGGGTATGAGAATGCTGAGACGTCGACGATTACCGTGAAAACATACGATGCCGAGAACGGCACGATCCTTTCCGATGATACGTATGAGTTGAACGTGAGAGAGGACGAAGCGTCAGCAGGCAGTCAACCGCGTGAGCGGATTTTTGCAGGCGGAGTCGGCCCGGGGGCTGACGGACTTTCAGCGTTCACGCTCCGTGTCTATAACGCGGCCACAGGCCGGTTTCTCTGGGAAGGTCTCCTGAATCTCAATGTCGGCAATCAAGAATCCGGTTCCACCCACCGAATCGTGGCCCATCTTGCGCCACAGGCGAAGGTGACCCAGGTTCGCAGCCGAGGCGCATTCGATGGCCAACCCCAGTTTTTCCTCCGTGCTCTCGATCCGGCAACCGGACAGCTTGTGTGGACCGATCAGTTCTCAGCCGGTGTTGCTGGCAGGCTTGCGCGTGCAGAACTGGTCGGCAGGGCCGTCGTTGGTCAGACAGAGGGATTGGCGGCTCCATCTCAACAAATCGAATTTCGTATTCGGATGTTCGATGATCGGGACCGGCAGATCATGTGGGAAGACACGATCGAGCCGACTGTGGACGAGACAGACGTGGCAGCCGGGCACGATGCTGCAGCCGAGAATCTGCCGGCTTGGGATGGCGAGGGGCCCGAGGAGATGAAAAGAGAAGCGATCTAATCAGGAAGAAGAGGGTTAACCTACCGGCAAATGCTGCAAGACCACTGCGAGTTAGCTTTTCTTTCCCTGCTCCTGTAACTGATCCATCCACCTGGACTGGAACTGCTCGTACGACAGCGAGAGCTGCGATTGCATGGCGGCAGAGAGCGCCTGCCTGGCCTTGAGGTGCGCGAGGAGTTCTTGCATCCGATGCATGCCGAAACGGTCGATCAGATAATGCACGGCCGAGTTGGCCTCCAGATAGGCCACGGTTGCGGCATCAGCGGACAACCCTCCCCACGCCCCCTCTAAGGCAGGCAGAGGGATCAGGGTCAACTCCTGTTTCATGATCTGGTCGAGATCCGACCAGCGATCCCCGGACAATTCCATGGCTAAGCCTTCGTTGAGCCAGGTCGGGACGGCGCTGCCGGCGGGGCCGAGTTGGTCGTGCAGGAGCGCGTGTACGAACTCGTGTCGCAGCACGCGTGTGAGCCAGGCACGGTCTGCCAAGGCGTCCTGTGCCGGAACCTGGATGCGCCCGAGCACGGGATCGAAGAGTCCATCGGCCCATACCGGGCTGCCGGTTGTGCTTTGGAATGTAGACTTAGCCTGCAGGACGACGACGATGGTCTTGGACGGAAAGTGCCCGAATTTTTGGCCGACCTCTCGATAGGCCTCTTCAAGAATCTCCAACACAGCGGCCCAGGTAGCCTGATCGGCTTCCCCGTCGAATTTCACGGTAAAGTTCGCGCTGTCTCGGCTGGTGAGCCGCGCTTCGCTCTTCTCGGTTCGGCGGACTTTGTCCGTGACGGTTCGCAGATAGGATTGCACGGCGGGATCTTTGTCCACGCGGGCGGTGGCTTGATCGAGATGGCGAGCCGCTTCGCCGAGTTGATCCCGTTCCTGAAAGAGATCGGCCAGCGCCAGATGGGGGAAGGGCTCGTTCGGAGCCAAGGCGACCAGCTTTTCCAGAAAGTCCTGCGTCATGGCCGGATCGCGCAGTTCCCAGTAGGCATGGGCGAGGTTCAGTTGGACGACAGGATTCTTGGCATCGAATGACGCGGCTTTTTTGAAGGCTTTGATCGAGACAGCCGTCCCGCCATCTTTTTCCTGTTGAATGCCCAGATTGTTCCAGAGGACGGACACGTAGGGGCGCGTGGTGTTGTCGGCTGCGAGGGCTGCCGGTAGATCGGCCAGTTTAATTTCCGCGATCTTGACGTTTCCTTTTTCGATCTCGTCGCGGATTGTCTCTAACAGTTCGTGATGCGTCGTGTCAGGGACCACGCTGGGATCAATCAGGCGAGTGTGCTTAGGCTCCTGTTCCGGTAGGCCATCATGATGCGGTTCTGGCGGCGCGTCCTGTGATTCTTCCACGACGGCATTGGGCTGGCCTGGCGGTGGCGTGGGCAGATAGGTCGGTTTGAACCAGGCTTGATAGACGATGAACAGCCCGATCAGGCAGGCGATGGGATACAAAATGTGAGAAATGTTGCGACGGTACATAAATACTTTTTTCGAATGAAAATCAGTGTAGCACCCTAGGGAAGCGCGACAAAGGGTTGTCAATAAATTGACAAGGCTTGCAGGCTGCGGAAAACTGATGTTGTACGTTAGCATTTCGATGGTCGCACGTGTGGGACAGCAGGAAAGCATTCTTCCCAGGATGCTCAAAAAGTTCGTCCAGCAAGGCCGCAGCGAGTGAAGGCCCGAGGCGTACCCTCTGGGGTACGTTGAGGGTCTGAACGATGCGAGAACGCTGCTGGCCGACTTTTTCAGCATCCTGCTAGTGGTCGTTGAGGAGGGGGAAGGGCTGTGATACGATCCGCCACTGTGATACGGCGCTCTTTCGAGCCCAAACCCCCTGAACAGTTTCAGCAATGGCTGGACCGCGTCGCGCGTCCGATCGAATTCGCGACGCGCGATGCCTTTGCACCTCTGCCCACCGTCAAGAATCTGAATCGCTTTGTCTCTTCACAGGTGCTGCAGGCCCTGTCCGATCACGTCTATCCACGGGCGATTGAAGCATCGTTGCTCCAGCTGCGTGAGCTGTTTCTTGACGACCAGCAGCGGCTCCCGGCAGAGGACCAGCAGCGTCGGTTGCAGGAAGCCATGGTCATTCTTGGGGTCTTGCGCGAGGCCGTCCGCGATCCGGCGCGGGTCTGGCACGAACCGGAGCCTGTCGCGGTGGGTGAGCCCGTCATGAATGAAACCCCATTGCGGTCATGGTGGGAGCAGCCTATCCGTTTCGCGAAAGGAGTCGGCCCGAAGCGCACAGCGTTGCTCCAACGGTTCGGGATCGAAACGGTTGAGGATGCCCTTTGGACCCTGCCTTGGCGCTATGAGGATCGCTCGATTATGACCCCGATCGGGCAACTGGTGCCGGGTGTGCAGGCCTCGATCTGCGGCACGATCATCCGAAGCGAGGCAAAGAAGGCCCGCAATCGCCGCCTCGCCATCCTCGACATTGTGGTGGAGGATGCAACCGGGCGTCTCCAGGCGGTGTTCTTTAATCAGCCGTTTCTCGAACAGCTGTTCACCGTCGGGACGAGCGTCATGCTGACCGGACGAATGGTGGCCGGCGCGCAGGGGTGGGTGGCGATGAGGATGGAGGTCGCGCAATACGAAGTTGTGGGCGCGGAATCCGAGGCGCCGCTGCACGTGGGACGTATTGTTCCCGTGTACCACGAAACCAAGGGGTGGACGGCCCGGCAGATGCGTGCGCTCATGAAAAGCCTGCTGGATGCACATGTTGCCGAGGCGCAGGAGGTGTTGCCGGTTCCACTTCGTGCCCGCTATCGATTGCTGCCCATTCAACAAGCCATTCAGGATGTGCATTTCCCTCAGTCAGGGACGGATGGAGGACAGCTCGAGCGTGGTCTCACGCCGGCGCATCGACGCTTGGCGTTCGAAGAGCTGTTCGTGCTCCAACTCGCGTTGGCGTCACGGCAACGAGTCATGAAGGAGGAGGTCAAGCAGGTGTCGTTCAATCCGAAGACGCCGCTCCTCGGCAAGTTGGATCGGGCGCTCCCTTTTCAGTTGACCGCGGCGCAAGAGCGGGTGATTCGCGAGATTCTGTCGGACATGACGTCGCGCAAACCGATGAACCGCCTGGTGCAGGGCGATGTCGGTTGCGGCAAAACCATCGTGGCGGTGCAGGCGATGGTGCTGGCCTGTGGATCGGGCTATCAGGCAGCACTGATGGCGCCGACGGAAATTCTCGCGGAGCAGCACTATCGGACGATGAAGGGGCTGTTGGAACCGCTCGGGCTTTCCGTGGTGCTCGTGAGCGGTGGTGGCCGCGCAGCAGCGCGTAAAGCCGTTCGCGAGCAGGTAGCTTCCGGGACCGCGCAGGTCGTGATTGGGACCCATGCGGTCATTCAGCAAGGCGTCACCTTCGCGAAGCTTGGATTGGTGGTGGTGGATGAGCAACATCGATTCGGTGTGCTCCAACGGAAGACGCTCATCGAGAAGGGGTAT
>JANYBU010000201.1 GCA_025360665.1 Nitrospira sp. | reverse complement strand
GTCGAATGCACAGCCCCTGGAATATGGCCGCCGAATTGGTAGGCTGCACGCCCACGCACGTCGAGAATCACCAGGCCCGACTGCCCCAAGTTCTGCTGGAGGGTTTCGGTATCAATAAGCAACGCGTGTGTCATCTCGTTCCTTTGTGGTTTGAGCTGCCAGTGATCAGCAATCAGCCCTCAGCTCCGGCCTTACAACTTAACCCATTGTGCTGACCGCTGACGGCTGACGGCTGATCACTCTCGCTCAGCGACGCCGCAAGCGCTCCGGACAGAGGAAACTCCCGCTCGTACACGACGAATTGATAGGGATCGTTCCCCGTCAGCCCATATTTAGTCTGTAACATCTCATGCTGCTTATCGGTCAGGATGTGGTACTGCACGCGGGTCTTGATTTTCAAGCCCTCTGCCTGAGCTGGCAGTTGATACGTAAACTGGTATTCCCGGCTGGCAAGTGGCAACAGGCGGTTATCATACAACTCGACGATGGCCGGCTGCCACATGATCCAGCGGCCCATCGTCGATGTTTGGTGATCCAGCACCCGTCCCTGCTGATCTTCCACGGAAAACTCCACCGTGAAGTATCGATCGGGGTCGCCCGTCGGAATCTTATGGCCGGCTCCTGCATTGATCAAGGTGAGCGTAAATCCGACTCGATCGCCAGGCTTGGGCGAAGCGTTGTCGGCCCTTACTTGTATTCCCACCGCCCGCTTCACCATATCGGGGTCGTGGCCGCCGCGCCAGAGGTGCCGGCGGCCACGTCGGATCGGACTATTCAGCGCCACCGGCCGATCGATTTCAGGCATGTGACAACTCTGGCAAATGAAGCCCCGCTCCTGCATGAAAAACTTGCCTTCGTATTCCGCGTAAGTCCCGCAAGGTCCCACCTTATAAAACTGCGCCGGCCCGGACACGACATTGTGACAACGATAACAGACCTGCGCGGTCCTGAAATTTGGATCGAACTTGGTCGGGTGCGGCGCGGCGGAATCTTCGAACGGTCCGTAGATGACTCCGTCCCGCACGTGACAGGCCGCGCAGGTCACCGATTCTTTCTGATACTCGGGATCGTACTGGGGGTTGGGCTCTTGAATCGCCTTCTCCACCCGCCCTCGCGGAATCTCTTTCACCAATGTCGGCTGCTGATTTTCCAGCGGGGTGTGACAGTTCAAACACACCCAAATATTCTTGTCCTTTTTCCAATAGGCCTGAAAGAACGGATCCTCATAGGCATGGGCGTGGATACTCGTCTTCCATTCGTCGTAGATCTCGCGATGGCATTCTCCGCAAGATTCGGCCTTCAAGCTCGTCAGACCTTCCGGGATTTTTTGAAACGGAATCGCATGAGCGTAATCCGACCGCAACCCGAAAATCACGACCGGTTTGATCTCGGTGTAATACACATAGACAAGCACACCCGCCAGGACACAACCGAGTAGAACTTTGACAGAGGTCTTCATGCGGCTAAGAGCGCCTGAATGTGACGATCAACTGAAGCGGCCAGCGCCGTGAGGTTGTAGCCGCCTTCGAGCGACGAGAGAATGCGCCCGCCAGCATAGCGCTTGGCGATGCCAGCCACGATGCCGGTGAGGTCCGCGTAGCCCTCTTCCGTCAACCCCATGCTCGCGAGCGGATCGTCCTTATGCGCATCGAAGCCGGCTGAGACGATTACGAATTCCGGTTTGAACGCATCGGCCGCCGGCACCAACGATCTCTGAAAGACGGCGCGATACTCCTCATCGCCCTCACCCGCTTCCATCGGCACATTGATCGTGAACCCTTCGCCTGCCCCTCGGCCTCGCTCCGTCGCGCGGCCCGTACCAGGATAGTGCGGATACTGATGCGTGCTGAAGAACAGCACCGAGGGATCATCTTCAAAACTATGTTGCGTGCCGTTGCCATGGTGCACGTCCCAATCGACAATCAACACGCGCTTAAGGCTATGCTTTTTCTGCACATAGCGTGCGGCGATCGCCACATTATTGAAAAGACAAAAACCCATCGCGCGCCCCGCTTCGGCATGGTGCCCCGGCGGCCTCACCGCGCAAAATACATGGTCCACTTGCCGGCTCATGATCGCATCGACAGCGGCCAACGCCCCGCCGGCTGCCAGATAGGCGGCGGTCAATGAGCCGGGAGACATTGAGGTATCGGGATCGAGCGAGACCCGCCCATTCGTCGGTGCGTGGGTCTTCAGCATCGCCAGATACGAGGGCTCGTGGATCTGCGTGATCCATTCGTCTTCAGCCTCTCGCGGTTCGATCCTGGTCAGCCGAGCCGCAGTACCGCTCCGTTCCAGCTGCTGCATGATGGCACGCAGCCGATTGGGCGATTCAGGATGCCCGGCCCCCATGTCATGGTCGAGATATGCCGGATGGTAAACGAGACCCGTCTTACCCATAAATGCTCCAGCTTACTTGCCCCGCAGGACGCTCAAAATGGCTGCCCAGCGAGGCCGCAGCGAGCGAGATGCCGAGGCGTACTTCTAGTACGTTGAGGCGTTGAGCGACGCGAGAACAAAGCTGGCAGACTTTTTCAGCGTCCTGCCGAATCGTAGCATGCAGGAAACTGCATAGACAACGAGCGCTCGCCGCTGCTATCGTCACTCATACTTGGAGGAAGACATGGCAAATCGCCGCATCGAACCGCTCAAGAAAGTCCTGACGATTGATCCGAACGACGAGGTGGCTTGGTTTGGTCTCGGGAAGGCCTACATGGAAGATGCAAACTTCGAAGAAGCGGTCAAGGCCCTTCAACAATGCGTCACGGTGAAACCTACCTACTCAGCAGCCTACTATGCCTGGGCCCAATCGCTGCACAAGCTGGGTCGAATCGACGAGTGCCGAACCGTCTGCGCCACCGGCATCGATGTGTCCACGAAGAACGGCGACGCGATGGTGACGAAGAATTTCGAACTACTCAAAGGCTCGCTGCCCTCGTGACGAGCTATTCCCATCCGCTTACCTTTGAGTTTTGTGCAAGACTTACAAGCTATCATGCGTGTTCGGCTTCCAATTACTCGCCTTCTTTTGCGCAGCTGCGATCTGCTCTCTTGTCATGTCCTTGGCATAATTGTCCCTCAACTTAGCAGCATTCTCGTCTCCTTGTGTCGCCGAAAGATTCAACCACATGTGCGCCAGAACAAAATCCTGCGGAACACCAAGCCCCTCAAAATATAATATTCCTAACTTGGTTTGGCCCAAAGCATCATTTTGCCCAGCCGCCTTTCTATACCACTTTGAGGCTTCGAGAAAATCTTGTATTACAACCTCTCCGTCGTAATACATTCCGCCCAATTGGATTTGAGCAGCTGCATAGCCCTGTTCTGCTGCTTGACGATACCAACGCAAGGCCTCTTTGTGGTCTTGCGGTACTCCCTCAAGAAACAGACCATGGTAAATCATCCCCAACGTGTATTGCGCTTGGATGTACCCCTTCCTAGCAGCATCTTGGAACACTATCAAAGCTGCTTCAGGATTTCTGGCTACGCCCTGCCCTTTTGCGTACATCAATCCAAGATTGAAGGATGCAGCACTATGACCTTGCAGCGCAGCTTGATACATCCAATGCCAAGCCTCTTTGAAATCTTGTGGGACCTCCTCCCCCGCAGCATAAAGCGATCCGACGCTAAATTGAAAATCGACATCGCCTTGTTCGGCTGCAGCCCGAAGCCAACGTAAAGCCTCCCGATAATCCTGTGGCACACCATGTCCCATCGCGTACATCAAACCCAGCTTATATTGGGAGAAAGGATTGCCTCGGTCAGCCCATGGCTTGAGCTTCTGCAAAGCCGTTGCATAATCGCCCCGCTCGTAGGCATCTAGTGCAGCCTCAAACTGAGCCCATCCTTCTGGCTTCTCCATGCATTCCCCACATTAAGTGCAGAGCGTTATCTCCACATTTCTGCGCTACCTGATAGATCGCGCGACCGCCACGATTCCCTCTACGGACTTCATAGACCGTGCCGCCCAAATGCCACCAGCTAACTTCTTCATTCGATCTGACAGGTTTCCCCAACCGCCCTCTCGCTGTGTGTTGTCTAGTTTATCCTCTTGAGAGTCCAGGATATCACCCTTCCAAGCGATTCTGATTCTAGGCACAGCAAAGGGTCCGAACCTAGCTTTTTCGTCCGAGACCGGTGTCGGGGGAATTCCTCCATGAGGATTGATGTCCATGACAATACCGGGAGTCCATCTTCGACCGACAATGGCAGAAGGCATCAGTGCTAACGCACGATTTATCGGTCCTAGCACCGCAAGAAACTCTCCGTAGCCAAACACTACAAACTTATGAGTTGGTATGTATCGAATAAGGACCGCTATGATGCTGTTTAAATCCTCGGGCTTAACCGCTCGCAAGACGTAATTGCCGGTATGGGCAAAGGCATTCCTGAATTCCAGATGTACTTCTCGGAAAAATGACAGACGTTGGTTCCAGTCCATCAAAAGTGTCTTGGTAGATGGCCTGGACGCATTCGCCCGCCCGACGTTTCCGATGTCGAGACCAAAGACAAGATATAGGCTCATTTTTTATTCCTGGGCAACAAGATATAATCCCGCAGGATGCTCAAAAAGGCCGTCCAGCAAGGCCGCAGCGAGTGAAGGCTCGAGGCGTACCCTTGCGGTACGTTGAGGGTCTGAACGATGCGAGAACACCGCTGGCGGACTTTTTCAGCATCCTGCTAAACCGGCTCCGCTCCTTCGTCATCATCATCGGATGAAAGGCCGAGGGCTTCCGGCCGGCGCTTGGCGATCTCCTCGTACACTTCATCGAGCCAGCGGCTCGCGCAGCCGAGGATCTCCCTGACTAACGGTTCCGGTTGGCCCGTGCGTTTGATGGTCCATTGACAAACATATTCCACCAGCACGTCCCGTTCGAACCGCTCCGACGATTGCGTGGCCAGCAAAGTCATTTCGTTCAGCCCCGTCTTGAGAATCTCGGCCACCGTGTCGCGCCCATAGGACGTGCTGGCGGTGACATATTGGACTGCCCGGTTGAGTTCTTGGTCGGTCATGAGATCTCCCGTCACTCCAGCCCACATTATTCATGAGCGCTTCTGCTGCAATCGCGGATTCGCCGCTGCGACAAGCCTGGACGCGTCGGGCGTCGCGTCCAGGCAGACGGGCTCGCCCACTCTTACAAGGGGGCCAGCCCCCTTGTAGAATCCCCACGAAGGGGGCACACCCCCTTCGGAACTCCCAGGCGAGGTGGTTACCCCGCCTCGCGGCTCCGCGCGCCTGCCTCGCTTAGCGACTGCGCGATTTCACGACGAACCGTCATGAATAATGCGGGCTAGGCGCATCATACCGAGAATGCCACTGCAGATGGAAGATTCTCCTGCTCTCAGGCCAGTGAAAAACTCTGCTGCCTCGTCAGCGGGAATGCTATGATCGGGACCGGGCAAGCCCAGCCCGCGTGATTCATGCGGGCGAGATGAAGGAGCTGCGACACATGCCTGTGAAGACCAGCCGAAACACTTCGACCTCACGAAAACCCTCTTCCTCAAAACGGCAAATCCGCACCTATTCCGAGCGATGGGATCTCTCACACTTAGCAAAAGAGCCTGTACCGCGATTCGAAACCCTGTTGGCAGAGATCGAGGCCAAGGTCGCGCAATTCGAAGCTGCTCGTACCCAACTCAGTCCAACCATGGCAACATCCATCTTCCATCCGCTGCTGACGCTGAGTGAAGACATCGCGGCGGCCTCGTCCAGGATCAGCGCCTATGCCTACCTCTGGTTCTCCGAAAATACGAAAGACCTCGCCGCTCGTTCGTTTAAGGGCAAGGTCGAAGAGCGGCTCACGGCGCTCCAGAACCGGCTGGTGTTTTTCGACCTCTGGTGGCAAAGCGTCGATGAAGACAATGCGCGCCGGCTCATGGCCGGAACGGGCACGTTCCGGTATCACCTCGAAACCATTCGCCGGTTTCAGCCTCACACGCTGTCTGAACCGGAAGAGAAGATCGTCAACATCAAGAACATCACGGGCCGCAGCGCCGTCCATTCGCTCTACGACGTCGTGACCAACGCCTTCACATTCTCGCTCACCGTGAACGGCAAACGGAAAACGATGACGCGCGAGGAACTGACGGCCTATCTCCGCCATGCGCAAGGACGACTGCGTGAAGCCGCCTATCGAGAGCTGTACCGGGTCTACGCCGATCAACACGATCTGCTGGGCGAAATCTACAAGACCCTGGTCAACGACTGGAAAGCCGAAAATCTTCAACTGCGCCACTTCACCACCCCAATTGCCACCCGCAACCTCGGAAACGACATTCCAGATGCAGCCGTGACCTCGCTCCTGAAGGTCTGCCAGAAAAATGCGGACATCTTCCAGCATTATTTTCGCATCAAGGCTCGCTTGTGCAAGATCAAGCCGATGAGCCGCTATCATATCTATGCGCCGCATCGCACGGAGCAGAAATCCTATCGCTATCAGGATGCCATCAAAATGGTGCTGGAGGCCTATCGGGGATTTTCTCCGCAATTAGCCGACTTGGCAGAGCGAGTGGTGCACGAACGCCATATCGACGCCCGCACGAGGCCAGGAAAAATCGGGGGCGCCTATTGTTACAGCGTCGTCCCCAGCATGACCCCTTACGTGCTCCTGAACTTCACCGGCGAGGCACGCGATATTGCGACGATGGCCCATGAGCTCGGCCATGCCGTCCATGGCATGCTGGCGCAGCATCATTCCATGTTTACCTTCCATTCTACCCTTCCCCTGGCGGAAACAGCCTCGGTGTTCGGGGAACGCATCCTCTCCGATGCCCTCATGAACCAGGAACGGGATAAGAAGGTGCGGCAGGGACTCCTGCTCAACCAACTCGACGACATCTACGCCACGGTCCTCCGGCAAGCCTATTTCGTTCAATTCGAAAATCAGGCCCATGAGATGATCGCCCAGGGCGCGACCGTGAAAGACCTGGCCAAGACCTATCTGACCGAGGTGCGGCAACAGTTCGGGAAGGGGATCAAGGTCCCGGATGAGTTTCAATGGGAATGGCTGACCATTCCACACATCTTTGCCAGCCCCTTCTATTGCTACGCCTACAGCTTCGGCAACTTATTGGTCCTCGCCCTCTATCGGATGTATCAGAAAGAAGGGGCGGCGTTCGTGCCCAAATATCTAGAGCTACTGAGTACCGGCGGGTCGGAGTCGCCGGAGACGATTCTCGCTAAAGTCGGAGTCGATATGGCATCTGAAGATTTTTGGCAATCGGGATTCGATACGATCCGCGAGATGGTCCTTCAGCTGGAACAAACGCTGTAGAGCCTTACCGCCTTTACAGGTAAGAGATTTCCCCCCTCTCCCCCATCACACATGTCCCACGCCTATCCCCTATTGACAGATGGAACGGACGAGTGTATTCTTAGTTATGTTGATAACGGTTATCATAATCGTTAACAGCACGTGAGAACCCTGCTCGACGATAACGGAGTACAGCCCATGTACCTCTGCCTCTGCAAGGGAATTACTGATTCGGATGTCCGCGAAGCAGGACGGGCCGGCATCGTCATGCCATCCCAGCTCAAAGCGAAGTTCGGACTGAAAGAGGCAGGATGCTGCGGTCGCTGCACAAAGGATATTCATGAGTTTGTGCAGATCGCGACGAGTGCGTACCAAGCGCCTTCCCCCAGCGGCGTGCGAAGCTAATCCGCCCATCTGCAAGACTGCTGCAACATCGATCCACTTGCCATCGACGAGGATAATCTCGTCTCCACAGGCGCGTGAACCGACAGCGGCCGCATTGATTCACAAAATTGGAAAAGAGAAGACGCACGCTGGCGGGAAGGGAGCACCCTGACTAGCGAGAAGAGCCTCGCTTCATCTTCATCGCGACTTCGGCCACACGCCGGCCTAATTCCTTGGCGTCGGCCAACTCCTTCTTGTCGATGCCTGGGCTGTCGCCCTCGGTCGTCGCAGATGCGCCGAAGGCCCCGCCCCCACTGACGACGATCATCTGATTGCCGAGCATCGCGGCAAGGATCGTCAACATGGTCACTTCCTTCCCACTCGACACCTGACCACCCGTGGCGAAGGCCGCGCCGATCTTGTTCTTCATCTTGAATTCGGGAAACACTCCGAATTTAAACTGCCAGTTATCGAAGAAGGTTTTCACCTCGCCCGACATGTTCGACCAATAGACCGGCGAACCGACCACGACCGCATCGGCGGAGAACAAATCGTCCGCCGTTACCTGGCCGACTCGTTTCAACAGCGTCTCGGTACCGGGAACGCCCTTCACGCCATCGACCACCGCTTCGGCCATGCGTTCGGTATTGCCGGAGAGCGAATGGTAGGTCACGAGCACCTTCACCAGCGGGGCCGGCTCGTCGGCGAACGTCTCGCCAGAGCCGGTGGCCAACAGGAGAAGAAGGGCACACAGAAACAGGGGACCAATGAGGCGGAGTCGTGAAATAGAGGTGAGAAACGGAAGCATGGACTCACAGAGAGAAGGAAACGGCGCGCAGGATTGGCGCCAGTTCAACGACGGACAATTTCTTCTTCCATCCGTTCTTCAACGGAGACTTCCGTCAACGTTCCTCGATAATCACACTTGTGACAGCGAACCCGCCATTCTTCGATCCACTTTTCTTGCACGTACGACTGCCGACACTTTGGGCACACAAACACGCCTTTGACGTAATGCACTTTCCTCGTCTCTTTCATGCGTCCCTCTCCTGCGTATGCTGGTCGAGGATGGCATAGCCGAGGGCGCGATTGCAAGACACTCTCAGCCCGCATTAATCATGAGCGCTTCTGCTGCAATCGCCGATACCTGACTCAAGCGAGACGGGCGAGACTGGCGGGAAAAGCGCGACTGGCAGGGACAGGGCTCACACGTCACGCGAGTCGCGCTCCTCGCGCTTGTCGCGCGCCACTCCGCCATTTCACGACGAACCGTCATGGATAATGCGGGCTCGCCAGAATCGCCAACGATCACATGCCGCCGCACGCGGCCTCCGGCTTGACTCGTCGCCGGCTGGCCGATAGGATGCCGCCGTGCAACGACGCCGATCACTTGCGCTTTTCTTCATCCTCCTCCTGTCCTTCCCCTGCTGTGCGCAAGCGGGGACCGATCCGGCCCCGCCTGGGCTGATCCCGATTACCCTCCCTGGGGGCACTATCATTCATGCGGAAGTGGCCGACACGCCCCAAAAACGCACAGAGGGATTGATGTACCGCGAGCATTTAGGTGCCGACCGCGGCATGCTCTTCACATTCTTGCAGGCACAGGCTTGGACGTTCTGGATGAAGAACACAAAGATTCCGCTCGATATTATTTGGATCAATGAAAAGAAACAAATCATCCATATGGAACAGAACGTCCCGATCTGCACGAGAACGGACGACAGTTGTCCCCAATATCGGCCGAATGACGAAGCTCTCTATGTCCTGGAACTCGCGGGGGGCCTGGCGGAGAGTTTGAAACTGCAGCGGGGATCGAAACTTCAGTTCCGAGTTCCGTAGCAGGCGAGGCGAGTGAACAACTGAACGATGAACGCTGTAGTGACAATCGTTTCCTTGCTCATAGTTCATCGCTCACCGTTCAGCGCTTCCCTGCTAAGACCGTTCCTGCCAAGCCCGCAGCCGCTTAGCCGTAATCACCCCGTCCACACGCTCAACGGCTTTGAGCACCTGATCGAGATGGTGGGTGTCTGAAATTTCCACGACAAAATCCAGCACAGCTTTCCGATCCTCCCGCGTCGTAATCTCAGCGCGGCTGATGTTGGCGTGACAGGCCGCAATCGCGGAGGACACATTCGCCAGCACGCCGGTCTTATCGACGGCCATGACGGACACTTTGACCGAGTGCGTGCCGGGCGTGGCAGTGTCCCACTCCACTTCCACCAGCCGCTCCTTATCATAGTCCAGTGCCGCAAGATTCGGGCAGTCGACGGCATGGATCGTCAGCCCGCGGCCACGAGTAATATACCCGAGGATGCGGTCGCCGGGTACGGGATGGCAGCAACGCGACAGCTGCATCAGTAAATCCCGAGACCCTTTGACCTGTGCGCCGGTGCCGTCGCTCTTTCCACCTATCGCTTTGCGCGGGACGGGATGTTCCTGAACCGGCGCCTGCGCCACGGAGGACGGGGCTGTCAGTTTGCCGATGACCTGTGACGTCGCCACGCGGCCAAAGCCCACGGCTGCGGTCAATTCCTCGGTGCTATCGAATCCCGACTGACGAGCGGCTTCCAAGAGCTCCTCCGATTTGAACATCCGGGCCGGCGCCATTCCATGACGGCGGAACTCCGACTCCAGCAAGCGACGGCCGATCTCGATACTCCGCTTCTGTTCTTCGAGCTTGATCCAATGCTTGATCTTGGTCTTCGCGCGCGAGGTGTGGACAAACTTCAACCAATCCTTGTGTGGCGTTTGCGTAGGTGAAATCAGAATTTCGACCGTATCTCCGCTAGCCAGTTGATGCTTGAGCGGCACGATCTTCCCGTCCACCTTAGCCCCGACACAATGGTCCCCGACCTCGGTGTGAATCGCGAATGCAAAATCGACGGGTGTCGATCCTTTCGGCAACTCTTTCACAATCCCTTTGGGCGTG
>JANYBU010000149.1 GCA_025360665.1 Nitrospira sp. | reverse complement strand
GTCCGGTGCCACGGTGCTGAAGAATCCGGTCGGCTCTGCGCCGGGGTTTTGCCTGACATGGAAGAAGGCGCTGATCATCTCGTTGCCCGGCGTGCCGCGGGAAATGGAAGAGATGATGTGGCAGGAAGTGCTGCCGCTGCTTCGTGCAGAGAGTGGCGCAGCGGGCCGGCCTCTTCGAGCGCCGATCGTTCGGCAGGTGTTTCATACGTTCGGCCTGCCGGAGGCGGACGTCGATGCCAAATTAAAAGGACTGATTCCGAAAGGAGGGCCGGTCGACCTAGGGTTGCTCGCGTCGCCCATGGGTGTGCTGGTCTCGCTGACGACGAAGGGGAACCGATCGGCTCCGGAGAAGAATCGTGATCTGCTGCAGAAGCTGGCGAACGACGTCCGCTCACGACTCAGCGACTGGCTCTTCGCCGAGGGGCGCGACACGATGGAAGAAGTCGTCGGGCGGGAACTCGCCAAACGGGGGCTCATGCTGGCGGTAGCGGAATCCTGCACCGGCGGATTGATCGGCCATCGTCTCACACAGGTGGCTGGTTCATCTGCCTATGTGGATCGTGGCGCCGTTTGCTACAGCAATCGAGCGAAGACGGAGATGTTGGGCGTGCCGGCGGAACTGATTGCCCAAAATGGCGCGGTGAGCAAGGAGGTCGCAGCGGCGATGGCCTGCGGCATTCGGCAGCGTGCCAACGTATCGGTGGGACTCAGCGTCACCGGCATTGCCGGGCCAGGCGGCGGGACTGAGACCAAGCCGGTCGGGCTGGTCTATATCGGGTTGGATGGTGGAACCGGCCAGCCGATCACACAGGAATTTCGGTTTCACGGCGACCGGAATGTCATCAAACAACGGTCCTCGCAAGCCGCGCTAGACCTTCTTCGCCGTTGGTTGCTCGATAAGGCGTCAAGGTGATCCGGGCGTTCCTTGCCGTCGAACTATCTCAAGAGCTGCGGGCCGAACTTGCCACGGTCCAACAGGAGTTGAAGCATAGAATTGAGCCGGAGATGAAGCGAGGCATGCGCATTTCCTGGGCGCGGCCGGCCTCGATCCATCTCACACTCAAGTTCCTTGGAGACATGGATGAGCAGGTAATCGATCCGCTACGTGTTGCGCTTGAACAGGCGATCGGAAGTCAAATAGCTGTGAACGTGCCGCTTGAACGACTCGGGGCTTTTCCCCATCCGCAAAGTCCGCGCGTGCTGTGGATTGGGCCGTTGGAGAATTGGGAGAAGGGAGCAGAGGCGAAGCGAATAGCGGAGATCCATGGCGCGATCGAACAGGCTTGTGAAGGCTTACGCTTTCTCCGTGAGACAAAACCGTTCAGTCCGCATCTGACCCTAGCAAGGATTAAGATGGGAGAGCGGCAAGTTGGCGTCGCATTGGCAAAGGGCGGAGTGCTGGATCGGCCGCTTTCATTGGGCTCGCTGGCGGTAGAGTCGGTCGTACTGATGAAGAGTGAATTGAAGCCAACCGGTTCGGTCTATACAAGGCTGTGGGATGTGCGACTGCGGAATTAATCGTCCGATGTGGTGGCTGGCGATGAGTGGCTGATCTCATCGGATAGCCCTCGAAGTGCCACCGTCACGTCGCGAAATGTGCGATCAAGGTTGGTCATGACCTCAAGCTCATGCTCTCCCCAAGCCCAAAACGACAACAGGAGCTGCTGACCTCGCTGCAGTTCCAGCGGTCCTGGCAGGGTCGTAAATCTGACCGACATGATCGTGGCGCCGATGGCACCCCATTCGAATGCTGGATCGGTTCGTCTCAAGGCATGAGCGGCGGCGTTAGTTAACCAGTGGATCTGCTCCGGCGATGTATTCAATGCCAGGTCCCGGTAGAGAATCATCAGGCGGCCGGAACACTGCAGGCGCTTGGAGGACTGAGGACTCGTATTGACTGTTGGGCCGCTAAAGGCACAGTCATTGGACTCAAAGACCGACTCGGAGCCATTGAGCCACTCAAGGAGCTGATAGAAGGTCTCGGCTGCAGGGTACGCGCTCCATTCCTGCATATCCTCAATCGATGACCGGATGCGTTCAGGTCTTGTGCGAAAATCGTAATACCTGTGCGTCGGATCGGATTCGCCGTCTATCCAAGGGTGAGACCGAGGGCTCAAGGAGTCGGGGTCGTTGTGCTCAAAAACCTTCATTGTCCATCCGACGCCATGAATTCTCAGGCCGCGAGCCGACAGGTGTGCCGTGGTGTGCCTTGCAGCATAGCAAGTAATCGTCCATCATGCGTGAATCACAGGTGGCTACGCTATTTGTCTTGCAGTTGAAGGTCTGACCGTCGAATAAATGAGAGTAGGGAGAGGACGCGACGCGAACAGCTATGATCCATTGTGTGCTCGAGCAACATTGCCTTTTCCCGTGAGAGGAAGCCCTTCAGTCCTTATCTGACAATGGGCGGATCAAAGTAGGGTGAGCGTCAGGCTGCAGTTGTCTTAGCCAAGAGGTGGGGTCATGGATCAGCTGTTTGTCATGGGCTTGCTGGCGGCGGAGTCGGTCGCGATGATGAAGAGTGGGTTGAAGTCAAGCGGTTCGGTCTACACGAAGCTGTGGGACGTGGATTGACAGGATGGATCGCTGGTCCTGCCGCCTTGTGTTCTTTCAGACTGATCATTGTAAGGCGTCTGGCGGCGTTTTGAGCAATTTGGCAAAGCGACCTTTGTCGATCGATTTTTCGTAAGCCTCCTCCGGCGAAATCCACTTTTTATTCAGCAGATCCTGGATTGCATCGTCCAGCGTTTGCATGCCGACCGCTTTGCCCGTCTGCATGGTCGATGCAATTTGGAACGTCTTGGCGTCGCGAATGAGGTTGGCAATCGCCGACGTACAGACCAAAATCTCGAAAGCCGCACAGCGTCCTTTTTGATCGATGCGCTTAAACAGATTCTGTGCGACAACAAGCCGGAGTGCCGTCGAAAGCGTGCTCCGAATTTGCGCTTGTTCCTGATGCGGAAATACCTCGACGACTCGGTCGACCGTCTTGGCTGCGTTCTCAGTATGCAGCGTCCCAAACACTAGATGCCCCGTCGCGGCAGCTTCCACGGCCAGCCGAATTGTTTCGAGATCGCGCATTTCACCCACCAGAATAATGTCCGGATCTTCCCGCAACGCTCCACGCAGCGCCGCCCCGAAGGATTGCGTGTGAACGCCGACTTCCCGATGATTGACGATGCACCCCTGGCTCTGGTGCACGAACTCGATCGGATCTTCGACGGTCAAGATATGGTCTTTCCTGTTTTTGTTGGCGTAGTCGATTATCGCCGCCAGTGTGGTCGACTTGCCGCTCCCCGTCGGCCCTGTCACGAGGACCAAGCCTTTTTTCAGCATGGCCGTTCTGGTCAAGATTGGAGGAAGTCCTAATTCATCAGCCGTGAGTACCTTGTTGGGAATTTTCCGGAACACAGCTCCGCAACCATATTTCTGATTGAAGAGGTTGGCTCGAAACCTGGCGATGCCGGGAATTTCGTATCCAAAGTCGACATCGCCGGTCAATTCGAAATGTTCCTTTTTGGCGGAAGACGTAATCTCGGAGAGCACGTGTTTGAGTTATTCATGGATGAGCACGCCCTGTCCAGCGACTCGTTCTAATTCACCGTTGATCCGCATTATTGGCGGCTGACCGGCGATCAGGTGCAAGTCAGACGCGCCGTGATCCACCATTATCTTAAAGAAGTCGTCAATCTTGGCCATGCCGAGTTTCTCCATGTCTACTGAGCGAACGTGTCTTGCGCAAGTGTCGAGTATAGAGAAGTATAGTGGGGTGGCAAGGAAAACCACGAACGGCAATGTTGGACAGGCTCCTAGCTGGCGGGGTCTACTTCAGTGCTGCGGGGGCTGCTCGCGCATGGTGCGGCAGAAGAGTTCGGTCAGCGTCGGATCGAAGGCGGTGCCGGCTTGCTGCTCGATCTGTTGCAGGGTTTCGTTGATGGGGAGAGATGTCCGTTCCGGTTTATCGGCGGTGAGGCCGTCAAACACTTGGGCAATGCCGACAATGCGAGCGAGCAAGGGCGTGCGTTCTTCTCGTAAGCCAAAGGGGTAGCCCGTTCCGTCCCATCGCTCGTGATGGAGGGCAATAATCTGCACGGCGTCAGGTGACAATCCCATCGCTCGTCCCATCCTCGCACCGAGGTCGGGACGATGGATCTGCGGGTCTGATTCCATGTTCAGTACGTGACTGCCCGGGACGCTGATCAGGTCGAGATCATGCACGAGTGCGCCGAGTGCGAGCGATTGCTGTTCGGCGATGGGAAGGTTGAGTCGATTGGCGACAAGTGTTGCATAAAAACTGACGCGGCTTCCATGATTGAGCAGGTGGCGATCCTTGGCTTCTAAGAGGTCGGAGATCAGGGGGATCAAGGGCGATGTCTCATCGCTATGCGACGTGGAGAGCGATCCCGTGCGGTTCATGGTGGTGTAGTCAGCGACGAGAGCCTGCCAAGCCTTGGTACAGGCCGGTTCCGGCCCCCAGAGTGCCGTCGAGTTGGTAAGGACCGGGCGTAGTTGATCGAGCCGCAGTTTCTTTTGAGCAGTCTGCAAGGAAATAGCCAGCAATTCTGAGGCATTGAACGGTTTCAGCAGGAAGCCGGCTGCGCCGTGGCGGATGCAGTCCATCGCCGATTGAAGGCTACCGTAAGCCGTGACCATAATGACTTCGATCTCGGCATGTGCACGCTTGATGTCATGCAAGAGATCCGATCCGGAACGATCGGGCAATTTCAGATCCAGCGTGACGAGATCGACGCCGTGATCGTCGAGGACGGCCAGAGCTGTGCGTGCATTCTCCGCGGTGAGAATGTGGAAGTCCTGGTTAAGGATCTGCGTGAGGGCCGCGCGCGGGGCGGCCTCATCATCGACGATCAGAACTGTTGGCTTATGATCGGTGGAGTCGGGAACGAGAGTCGAAGGCATAGTGTTACTTGTAGCGTTATTCCCTCTGCTGGTCAATGAATTCGCGTGAATACACTGGTTTACACACGAGACGCGAGCAATGCGAGACGAGTGGGACTGGCGGGACTGGCGAAGAAGTTCTGAGTATTGAGTTCTGAGTTTTGGGTTCTCGCTCAGAATTCAGTACTTCTCTCTCTGCTTTTCTGACCAACTCTGAACTTTCTAGGCGATCAGCTTTCAGCAATCAGCCGTCAGCTCCGGACCTAACTCAGAACTCAGAACTTCGAACTGCCTGTCCCGCCCGTTCCGCGCGGCGTTCCTGAGGGCTAGGTTTCTGTCTCGCAACTTGGGTATAATCGCCCCTAATCTCTCTATCACAAGAGGAGTACTCATGGCTGAAAAAGATGACAAGAAGCGTGCGCTGGATCTGGCTCTGTCCCAAATTGAGAAGCAATATGGGAAGGGGGCCATCATGAAGCTGGGGGGGGCCGATGCCCCGGTCGATATTCCGGCAATTTCGACCGGATCCCTCGGACTCGATATTGCCCTGGGCGTCGGCGGGCTTCCCCGCGGCCGGGTGGCAGAGATCTTTGGTCCCGAGTCTTCGGGCAAGACGACGTTGACTCTTCATGTGATTGCGGAAGCACAGAAGGCCGGTGGCACCGCTGCCTTTATCGATGCGGAGCATGCGCTGGATTTGAGCTATGCCAAGAAGTTGGGTGTGCAGGTGGACGATCTGTTGGTGTCGCAGCCCGATACCGGCGAGCAGGCGCTGGAAATTGCCGAGACGCTCGTCCGGAGCGGGGCGATCGATGTCATCGTGGTGGACTCTGTTGCGGCGCTCGTGCCGAGAGCTGAAATCGAAGGCGAAATGGGCGATGCGCATATGGGGTTGCAAGCGAGGCTCATGTCGCAGGCCCTTCGCAAATTGACGGCGGCCATTTCTAAGTCGCAGACGACCCTGATCTTCATCAATCAGATTCGCATGAAGATCGGCGTCATGTTCGGTAATCCAGAGACGACGACCGGAGGGAACGCGCTCAAATTCTATGCGTCCGTGCGGCTGGATATTCGGCGCATC
>JANYBU010000106.1 GCA_025360665.1 Nitrospira sp. | reverse complement strand
ACTAAACAACTTGGCCCAGTAGAATCCGGCCCAAGGCACCAACAGAGCCGGGAGCGGGTCTAGGTCGCCACGTACGATAGCCGCGGCTGATGCGCCGAAGATCAGGGCCGCTCCGGCAATGGAGATCGCAGTGACAAAGCCACGCCCAGGGTGCTCGATCGACGGCACCTCCGGCTCGGCCTTAGCCTTCTTGCTGCGTTGAGCCACAGCTGTTCGCATCCGTGCCGCATACACTTCGGGGAAGTTCGCAAACAGATAGCGGTGATAGCGACTCTGCCCCCACCCACATAACGCGCCAACCACAAGCAGACCTGAACTGGCGAGAAACGTCAACCATGTATAGCTATGGTTCGCCAGCAGTTGATAGCCGAGTGACCCCACCCCACCGATCAAGCAGACCAGTCCGATCGCCCCGGCGGGGTAGAGAATATAGGACTGGATATAGTAGCGCGCTTGCTCCTCAATTTTCTCCGGTCGCAAGACCGTCACAAGTTTCGGCATCGATGCGTTCTCCCACCACATACGCTGCCGGACTTCTCGTCCTCGACAAGAGAAGGCAGCAAGAGGGTGGCATCATACCATCCTTGCAGGGCTTGTCACATGGCCGCGGAGAGGATATTCAGCGTCTGTGTCAGGGTCTGATCGAACAGGACGCTCAATCCCCATGGCTAGATGAGAAATTGTGGATGACACATGAGCAACGGCAGGCTGCATGCCTGCTTTTCATACGACGGGCGCTCATCTGCTCACTCCATGGTACGAAAGCAGACGTCGGCACCAAAACGTCGCGCTCAGACAGATTTTTCGCCGTCACCTACATACATCTCCGCGAAGGAAAAGGCGACAGGGAGGCAGGACATTGGCACCTCCACTCTCCGTGTCCACAAAAGATGTGCATGGCATGTGGATAACCATGTGGATGAGCGACCAACACTATCGTGTACCACAACACCTCACACATTGCCCAATCGGTAGACAGCACAATCCGTGCAATTTCACCGAGATGTAGTTATTTACTAGAAACTCGTAGGGGACAAAAGTGCAGATTCCATACGATCAGGAAGCGTTTCTGCCATAGAGCGTACAGAAGTGTGCAAAATGACAGGGTGCGCTAGACGGGCAGGATATCATTAATGGCTGATCGTTCTGCGCGCCCGATATTCACCCACTGTTCCGCCATCGGAATCAATGCATGAATCCTCGTCTCGACGGTTCCCAGCCGCTGCGCCAACGTCGATGTTTTTCGGTAGGCCGCGACCATGAGAAAGGCGCGCAGCCCTTGCAAAAACATCGTGATCATCGTCGCCTGCACATGGCTGGCCAGATCGTAGAGGGCCTCGACCTGTTCGAGAATCGGATTGAGCTGAGATGCCGTCACGAAATCCGTCGTCCCTTGTGCTCGTAAATTCGAAAGAGTGGAACTGATGATTGGGACCCGCCGACGGACTTCTTGAAGGAATTCCTCGTCGAGTCGGTCAAGCTCAGTTAAGATGCGCCCGACGCCGGCGACATCAAAATGATCGGCTTCCCGCTCGGCTCGCTGGATGACCGGCTCCAATACATCGCGGGCCGGCTGCATCGACCGGGCACGAGCTTGCTGAAGGTCCCGAAGGGCATGGATGAGCGGGATGTTGGAGCTCACAGTGAGCAGAGCCGGCGATTGCGGAGCATCGGGTAACTCAGTCACGATGACAGCAAGAGCCTCCACGGACTCGCTTACCGTTCCCACAGGAGCGCCATCATTTCCAGCACGTTCGTCCTCTTGAACTCCTGCTAAGCGACGCACGGCCAGACTAATCCGATCCAACCCCTCCTGAAGCGACTGGAGCGCTGCCGCCATGGCACGTGGTTCCTGTCGCCCCACATCGTGGAGAATCGGAAGTAGATTCGAGGCCATCTGCTCGATGGTCTGGAGCTGCACCGTTGACGCTGACTTGGCAAGATTGGTAATGCCGTGCAAGAGAATTCCGTAGAGCTTCGGGCGCACCGTTCCGTTGGCCCCTTCGGCAAGCTGTTTCACTGCCATCTGGATTTGCGCCAGCCATTCGTGCGCTTCGAGGGCGAACAATCCGATCACTTCCTTTTCAAAACTGGTATCTGCAAGATCCTGCGCAGAAGGCCGAACGGTCCATCGATGCTCGCCCGACAGCGACGCAGTCCCGACGTGTGGCACAGGAGTCCTGGATTCGACAGCGCCTTGAATCGCACTCGCGAGTGCGTCCAAGCCTTCCAAAAGCGACGTAAACTGATCGGAGGCCGAGGGGAGAACCTCAGATGTCTTGGCGCGCGTCTCATCCTCTGGAAACGACACACGTGCAACGTCAGGAGGCGCCAATGTTTCGATGATCGACACGAGCGGGGTGAGGCTCAGATCGAGCTGCCGTCCCTCCTGGCCAGCGACTACATCGCTGTCGATCCACACAACCGGGCGGAGCGGATAGCGCGCATTGACGCGCATGACAGACCCGACTTCGCCGGTGGTCAATCGCACCGAGGTGCCCAGCGGATAGGCCGACAGTTGTTCGACCAAGGCTTTGACAACCT
The DNA here is from genome assembly GCA_025360665.1 of Nitrospira sp. Taxonomy (GTDB): domain Bacteria; phylum Nitrospirota; class Nitrospiria; order Nitrospirales; family Nitrospiraceae; genus Palsa-1315. Next base: position 20,632 of record JANYBU010000106.1, on the reverse strand, counting down.
CGCGAGGGAACGCCGTCCGTTCCGCTACCATCAATTCTCGCACCGCTTCGTGCGGGAAAAATCGGCGGCGATACCCGCGAGGGCTTACAAGGGCATCGAAGACATCCACCACGCCGATGATTTGGGCAAACTCACAGATCTGCCGCCCCTTCAGCTTGTTCGGGTACCCCTGCCCGTTCCACCGCTCATGCGCCTGGCGTACCACTTGCGCCAACCAGTCATATTTCTGACCCGCCTTTCGTATCGCCTCATAGCCGAGTTCTGGATGTTGTTCAATGAGCGTACGCTCATCATGCGTCAACCGACCTGACTTGGTGATCACCGACTGCGGCACGGCAAAGAGACCGACGTCGTGCACGAGTCCCGCTAAGGTAAGCCGTTCCAGCTCTTTCCCGTGATATCCAAGTCCAGCACCGACCTTTGTCGCCAGAATCCCGACATTCACGAGATTCGTAATCAGTGGAGGGCCTGCGGGACCGCTCATAGCCTGAACAAGCAATTGGTCACTTTTCTTGAGCGCCGCCGCAATCCCTATCGCGAGGGTAGACAAGGCCTCAAAATCAAGTTCATCTTGCCGCTGCACGGCAAGAGCCACGCCCGTGAGTTGCTCCTGCGCAATGCGATACCAATCTGTTGTGCTGTACTCGCTCATAGCCTGCAGCCGTCCTCGCTGAGCATTCGACTATCTATCATATGAATTGCCCGACTCGCTGAGCAAGACGATCATCGATCTGTGAGACGTTCTCGGTCGCTCCGGCAAAGAGACATTGATCACAGTGTCCATTGATAAGTCGCCCAATCCCCTTGCTCTGTTCAAAAATGACTGAGACCGCCTCTTTCGTAAATACGTCTGTCCGATGAGTCACGGCTCCCATGCGTGCCGTAATATATGACGTCGTCTCCTCTGCCGTGAAGGGGCCCAGATGCGCACGGACCGCGATCCGCTGGTTTAACTGCGGAATTGCCGCGATACGATGACGCAATTCCGGCTGGCCTATCAACACGACGGTCAACAAAAATCGGTCGTTGAGTTGGAAGTTCGTCAGCAATCGGAGCTCCTCAAAGGCTTTCACGTTTACAATCGCTTGCGCTTCATCCACGACCAGCACCGAGCTGATCCCGCGTTGGGCATTCGACTGTAAGCGCCCATTGAGCGTCTGCAATCGCCCAGCTTTTGATCGCATGAGGTCGAGCCCGAACTGAGATAACACCTCATCCAGCAACTCGGAGGGAGACAACGCGGGATTGGCGACAAGCGCGACATCATACAGAGCAGGCGACAGCCCGACGATCAGCCGACGACCCAGCAACGTTTTTCCACACCCGATGTCACCCGTGAGAAGAAGCATGCCCTTGCGGGTCTGAATGCCATAGCTCAACCACTTATGCGCCGTGTCATGCTGAGAGCACGGAACATAGAATCGCGGGTCCGGCACATTGTCGAACGGAAGGGCCCGGAGTCCCCAATATATCGTATAGTCAACTTCTGAGTTCATTGTGCCATCATCACTCGGAGGGTACGCCGTCACCACGCGCCTCGATGGACCTGTGTGCGGGATTCCAACACATCGATTACGCGTGGCTTGAAGGGAGCAACTGATCGATCGCGGCACGCTGGGCCCGCCCATGCTCCACCCACTGGCGGATGTCACCACCCATCACGTGCAACCGCGCCTTCACCGATTCTACCCGCGTGGCAGCTAGAAGCACTCGACGCTTCACCACCACAGTCAGCAGACTGTGCAGACCGGTGAAAAACATCATGGCCGATCCCGCATTCACCTGCTGCGCTTCAGTGCGAAGATGTGCGACATCCTGAAGAGAAGCCTCAAGGGCCACCATGCGTGAGGAGGCCTCACCCTCGTCCAGCTTAAGAGCATTCATCTTCTTGAAAATCTCGGGCACCCGCTCGTCAATCGCCTTCAGAAAAGACTCTTCCGCTTCGGACACCCGTGCAAGATATCCTTGAATGACCGTGGCATCGATATGTTCGGCACCGGCCTGAACCTGTCCTTCCATCTGCTCGATCAAGCTGCGGATAAGGTTTCGCCCGGACGCGGTACCAGGAAACTGTTCCTCCTCTAACCCGTGAAGTGCCTGCAGAAACTCCATGGGAGAGAGACTCGCGTACACCGCCGCATCTGCTGCACCACTCCCCTCGTCTTCGAAGGAGATGCCTGTCGCACGGGTCAACGCCGTATGGATCTGCCCCAGCTGTTTACAGAGCGCAAAAAAACCCTGAGCAGAAAGCGCCTTCTGTGGGTCCCGTAGGGCTTCGATAAAGGGAATCGCCTCGAAGCTCGCATGCTCGACGTCTGCAAGATTGATTGTGGCAGCAGACCCGCCGAGATTCATCACCCCAGCCGAAATCGTCCCAATCAGCTTGGCATGCCGCTCCGGAGCCGGGCCCTGCTGCAGCTCATCCAGGGCGACATGAATGTTCTGGAGCCATTCATGTGCTTCCTGAACAAAGAGATCGACCAGCTCTTTCTGGAAATCGCCTGTGGTATCGGCAGCCATGACATCAGTCCTTCACAACAATGACGGTCACGAGAAGGGATCGTACAGGATCAGGGCCGTCGCTTTCCGCTCCCCAGCTGAGCGGCCAATCCCGCGATCTCGCCGAGCTTTGTTGCCATGTCTTCAAACCGCTTATTAGCTTGCTCGGACGCTTGTTCAGTTTCAGATACGCGCCTCGCCAGAAGGCTATTTCGTTCTCGTTCCGTCTGAAGCAGTGGTTCAAATTCCTGAGCTTTCTGCGAAGCGAGCTCGGCCTCGGAGAGACGCGCGGAAAGACCCTTGTTTTTTTCCTGCTCGGCAGCGAGGGTTTGTTCTAATGTGCTCACTCGTGCGGCAACCTGTTCACTTCCGGCCACACGACGAGTCAAGTCGCTCGTACGCTCCTGCTCCTGTGCAAGTTGCCGCGCCAATTCCTGAAACCGAGTCACCGACTGTTCCATAGCGGTCATCTGTTGAACCAGTTGCGTGGCTGCCTCGCGCTCGGCATGTAACGTCACCTCCAGCTCGTGGACACGACTCGCGTTCTTCTGCAGTTCAGCCAGACGCTGTGCCTGTTGCGCGAAGCCTTCGCGTTCTTTCTGAAGAGCCGCTTCCAGTTCCTGCACACGCCAGCCCAGGCTCTCCACCACGGATGCCAACTTCTCTGCCTCAGCCGTCCGCTCTCGTTCGCTCTTGAGGAGGAACTCAAGCTCTTGCACCAGAGCGGTAGCACTGTCGGCATCTGCAAGTTTGATCTTCAACTGGGCAGTCTCCTCTCGCTCCCTTGCCAGCATCGACTCAAGCTCCTTGACGCTACCCAACTGCCCTTCGAGTTGCGTCACTCGCTGAGCACTCTGTGTCGCTCGATCTCGTTCGACCCGAAGTTCTTCCTCTAGCGGCTTCAATCGCGCAACTCCCTGCCGATAGGTTTCTAATTGTTCGTCGCTCACACGCGCGGTTTGAATCGGCTCGATGGACTCAGTCACCTTCCCGATGCTCTTCGCGGCAGGCGCGGCCGCGCTTTGCCGCTTGGCCAACAGCTCGAGCACGCGATCCTTGAGAGATGTGCCCTGGAACGGCTTTTTCAACACCCCGTCGGCGTGACAAAACTCAGCCTGCTTCATCACCTCATCGTTCACAATGCCTGAAATCAAGAGCACTGGCGTGTTCGCTAATGCCCTTTGTGCGCGGACAAAGGCGCAGACCTCGTAGCCGCTTTTATCCGGCATAATCACGTCGGACACGATCAAGTCAGGTGTCTCTTTGGCCAAATAGGCCAAGGCCTCCTCGCCGTTCGCAGCCAGAGCGACTCCAAATCCAGCCTCAATCAGCAACCGTTCGGCAACTTTCCGGACGGCAATACTGTCATCGGCGACCAATACATTCGGCATAGCAGATTCCTTTCCCAGTCCTCTTAACTTCTGACGGCATCCTGTCTCGACCGGCCAAGTCGCTGCATGGCTACGATGGCCACATCTTTCCCGCCTATCGTGACCGTGCCCAGTGTTTCAATATCCTCTCTATCGTTCGGTCGAATCGCCGCCGCATCAACAGTCTCGAGGGACGGCACATCGGCATCGATACAGATGGCCATAGGCCCATCAAGGTGGCGGGCCTCCAGACACAGCAGCAAATCGCCCTGGACGGGGCTACCCAATCTGCTTGCCAAGTCGTAGACAGGCATCACTTGATTTCCGCGCTTGAGCATAGCCTGCACGAATGGCGTCCGGCTTGGCACCGGAATGCTCTCAGTCCAGGGCGATACACCACCCACATCTTCAGTCCGTGCGGCCAGTTTCACTCCACCAACGGAAAACACCACCACACTCCACGACCGTTTCGTGGTGTGAGCTTGCTGCTGTCCTCGAGCGGCCCTCAGCACGATCCACCGACCGTTGCTGGGGTTGCCGCAATCATCAGCTCCGCTTGCCCCACGGACGCTGGCACGAGGTCGTCCAACTCTCCCAGCGCCCACGAAGAATTCAGGATCAACACCAGCTGATCCTGATACAGCATCATCCCCGCAAACCAGTTTCGTTCATCTCGTTGAAACTGTGGTGGCAACGGAAGACAGTCCTTCCGTGCTACATCTGTCAAGCCCACAACCTGCTCAACGCAAATCGCACCCTGGGATCGGCCGTTCGAGTACAACACTGTCCTCATCTCGAGACCGGACAAGTCGGCGAGCACCGAAAGCCGTTGGGCAAGATCCACCGGTTGGTAGACGGTCCCCGCAGCGGTCACGGACTGTTCGCTCCCGGCCTCTTCTCGCGTGAGAACGCCACGGACCCCATCCGCAGGCAGGGCCACATAGCTGACGCCTAGACGGACGACCAAGAAACTGGCCGTCTCCACGAGCACGTTCGTCGAAGGATGATGACCTCGTAAACTCATAATTGATACCGCTTATGCGACTATCCGATACCAGGGCCCCTTCAAGAATCTGACGATATGGATTCTATTGACGCGCGATGGTTTCCTTGCCGATCCAGCGCTCAATTTCCTGGATCAAGGCCCGCTCTTCTACAGGCTTGGCAATATAGGAGCTCGCTCCGATATTGAGTGCCATTTGTCGGTGCTTGTCACCGGCTCGCGTCGTCATGACAATGATCGGTGTCTGCAGCGTTTGCGGCCGGCTGCGCAGTCCCTGGATCACTTCATAGCCATTGAGCTTCGGCATCTCAAGATCGGTGATGATCAACCGATAGTTTTGCGCAGACGCTTTTCGGAGACCTTCTTCTCCATCCACAGCCGTGTCCACCGTATACCCGGACGATTCCAACATCCGGCCCACGAACTTTCTAATGCTCAGGGAATCGTCGATCAATAGAAGCAACCGCTCCGACGCTTTCGGCTCTGGTGCCGCGGCGTAGGGAACCATTGAGTCCGCCGACGCCGGCGCATCTGAAGGTAACTCCGATACCGCAGCGGCTTGCGTTTCACGCGCCAGCAATCGAGCAGGATCCAACACGAGGACCACGCGACCCTCCGGATCGATCGTCGCGCCGCCGAAGCTGGAGCGATCCAACGACTTAAATGACCCCAACGGCTTAATGACGATTTCCTGACGACCGAGCAATTCATCGACCAACAGGCCGATCATCACAGCAGCCGTTCGCACGATGACTACCGGCTTTCCGATTTCCACCGGCAGACTGCTCCGATGGAGGAGCTGCTGGAGCGGCTGCACCTCGATCGCCTCGTCCCCGATATGCAAGATCGATCGTTCGCCCACCCGTTGATGCGAACTGGACGTTAACATGGTGACTTCGCGTACCGCCGACAGAGGAATCGCGTAGCGCTCGTTCCCTGCCTGCACCATGAGGGCCGTGGCAATCAATAGTGTGAGCGGAAGACTCAAGGTAAACTTCGTCCCTACGCCTCGAATCGATTCGACATCGATATGGCCGCTCATGCTTTCAATGACACGCTTAACCACATCCATACCGACTCCCCGGCCTGCCTGATCGCCGATCTGCTCGGCCGTCGAAAATCCCGGCATAAAAATAAACTTGATAACCTCTGATTCTGGCAATGAGCGGGCCACTTCAGGACGGATCAGTCCTCGCTCGACCGCCTTGGCCCGAATCTTTTCGACGTCGAGCCCAGCCCCATCGTCTTCCACTTCGATCAATACCGCACTCCCACGATGCGCCGCGTGGAGATAAATCGTGCCGGCCGCCGGCTTCCCCTTCGACACGCGAACACCCGCCGGCTCGATCCCATGATAGACCGCGTTGCGCACGAGGTGAATCAACGGATCGACCAGCCGCTCCACGACACCCGTATCGACTTCGGTATGTTCACCGGACGTGACCAAATTTACTTCTTTGCCTGTCGCACGTGCCATCTCGCGCGTGGCCCGGCGGAATCTGGTGAACGGCGTGCCGACCGGCACCATGCGGGCCCGAGCGATTTCATCCCGCATACCGAGGGTCAGTTGTGCTAAGTGACTCATGTCTTCATGTGAATGGCGAATCGACCCACTCAACTGCGTCATCGACTCAGAAATGTCTGCTGTGACTTCGCTGATACGACGAGCCAAAATATTAAAATCGTCGTACTTGTCGAATTCAAGGCTGCCGAAGTCGCTGAGACCGGCTAGCCCTTGAGACGGGGCGGTCGTTGGGCCAGAGGAAACGGTCGGCAGTGTAAAGGTATGTTTCTCCTCAAACGAATGGACTGACTCGACCAGTCGCCCCTTGTAGGCCAATACTTGTTGCGAGAGTTGCTCCAGCATATGCAGTCGCTGCTCGAGCCGCCCTCGACCAATGACGAGCTCACCGACTAGATTTAACAATCGTTCCAACCGATCGCGACTGACGCGGATCACTTCGCGATCTTCTGCGGTTTTGCCTTCCTCCGCCTTGGCAGGCTCGACTTCTTGTTGATCATGCGGCTCCTGGTCCACCGCCGCTTCGACACGATGGACGGCTGAACCCGATTCCACCACCTGAACCGCCACCGGCTGATCCAGCTGTTTGAGCCCTTGCATCGCGTCAGCAAATCGCTGGCGCAGCATGTCGAGGGACGTGGGGTCCCGCCGCATCAACAGGCGTACGACATCAACCGATCGCAACAACACGTCCGTATGCCCAGGGAGAATCTTGACGCGGCCCTCGCGCACTGCCCCCATGAAATCTTCGACATAGTGCGTCAGATCGCCGACCGACTGGAATCCAACGGTATAGGCAGACCCCTTGAGCGTATGAGCCGTCCGGAAGAGTTGATTAATCACTTCCGGATTGTGTTGTTCTTTTTCGAGACGAAGCAGCTGGGCCTCAAGAGACTCTAAGTATTCCTGCGCTTCTGGGGCAAAATAGGACAGCACTTCGGCATCGAGACGCGGCAACAGATACTCGTCCGTCAGCGGACTCGATGTAGAAGAGGATTCCACCTCGGAGCCGGCAGATTCCTCGGAACGATCCATGACGGCCGTCATAACCTGAACCGGCGGAGTGATTGGAGCCACCACCTGAGCCGACAGCGTCATCCGTCCCCGATCGCAGATCTGCGCCAATGCCTGAGTCACTTCTGGTACATCGTGCTGTAGCTGGGCGACCTTGCCGTCGTCTCGGCGCATCAGTAGCCGAATGACCCCGATAGCCCGACCGATGACCCCGAATACATCCGACGAGAGGGCAATCCGTCCCTCACGGATCGCAATCACACACTCCTCGATCGGATGAGCCATGTCGCCGATCACCTCGAATCCGATCGTGTGCGCAGACCCCTTGAGCGTGTGGGCCGTACGGTAGAGCGTATGGATGGTCTCCCCATCCTGGGGATCCTGGCGTAGGCGATGAAGAAGCGACTCCATGGTGTGCAGATACTCATCCGCCTCTGGGGCGAAATACGATAGGACCTCGACATCGAGAGTCGGCACGAGATAGTCCGGCGCAAGCAATGTCGGTTCAGAGGGGACCACGGCAGGTAAAGACGGGAATAATCCGGCTACGTCACCTGTCCATCGCGCACTGACCGAGGGGTCTTCAGCGCCCCCATTAGCGACGACTTTCAATTGAGACGCGAACGCGGTCACCATCCCACGTAAGATCTCCAATGCCTTTGGCCAGAGGGAATCTTCTATAGACCGCGCCTCTTCCAGAGTTGATTCAAGCAACGTCCCCATCAGGGCCAAGCCCTCGTAGCCATAAAGCGCTGACGCCCCTCGGATCTTATGCGCCCACACGTACTGCTCTTGTAGTTGTGCCGGAGTTGGCGTCGCCCCATCGGACGGATAGAACGCCTTTGTGAGCACGTCCACCGCTTCCAACGCTTCGGTAACGAAGATATCGATGAGGCCCTGTCGGTCAAGTTCGGAACTCATCCCTGTCCTTTCTTACCTAGAGCATCCAGAGGATGCTCCAGGAATGCCGGCTAGGCCACCCACTCACGACCTCCGATGAGCCCTCCCTTATCAGGGCCGATGCCAGGCTATACTTGACAAGAATCCAGATCAGCCTGATTGGCAGAGCATAACGACGCTCTGCATGATCGGCCCAGGATATTCTTGCTCCGGACCAGTCCGCCGTAGAAGCGAGCAACCCCGACATCGTCATAGCCAGGAGCAGCGCGCTGGAGGTGAGGACCCATGCGCGGTCCCCTGTATCGATCTTGAATCACTACGCGCCCCTTGGTGCTTACGCTTGCGATTGCAATCTCGTTCCGGTCAATCAGCACTGCCTCCTTCTCTTCGGTCACCCCTGCGAATAGGCCTTTTCATCATGTTGACTGAGATCCAAGCCTGTTTGTTCATCTTCTTCACTCACACGCAAGCCCGTTATGGCACCGACTATCGCCAGAATGATTAAGGTCCCGACAAACACGAAGACAATGGTAACCAGCACAGCCATCGCTTGGATGCCCAATTGTGCTGGATTACCAAAGAACAGCCCGTCTGCCCCTGCCGAATTCACCGCCTTCGACGCGAAGAGCCCGGTCGCCAGCGCACCCCACATGCCTCCGACTCCGTGAACGCCCACCGCGTCGAGGGCGTCATCATAGCCAAACAAGGGCTTCAACATGACCGCCAAATAACAGAAGCCACCCGCTCCCATCCCGATCCAAATCGATGAGATCGGGCCGACGAATCCCGACGCAGGCGTGATGGCCACTAGTCCCGCCACCGCCCCGGTTGCTGCTCCCAGAGCCGACGGTTTACCTCGATACCACCACTCCAAGATCATCCAAGTCAGCGCCGAGGCAGCCGTCGCCGTATTGGTGGTGAGAAAGGTGCTGGCCGCCAGTGCCCCGGCGCCCAACGCGCTGCCGGCGTTGAACCCAAACCATCCAAACCAGAGCAAGGCCGCGCCCGTAAGGGTCATGGGCAAATTGTGCGGGTGCATAGGCTCCTTGCCATGTCCCAATCGCTTCCTTACCATGATGGCGCAAGCCAACCCAGCCATGCCGGAACTGATATGGACGACCGTCCCGCCGGCGAAGTCCAACGCCCCGAGGGTTCTGACCCATCCTCCGACTCCCCACACCCAGTGACAGAGCGGATCGTAGATGAACGTCGCCCAGAGCAGCGTGAACAGGATAAAAGCGCTGAACTTGATCCGTTCGGCAAATGCCCCGGTGATCAATGCCGGTGTGATCACCGCAAACATCATCTGGAAGAGCATGAATGCATGGTGCGGTATGGTGGCCGCATAAGCGGGATAGGGCTCGCCTCCAACCCCGTTGAGCGCGAACCAATCTAGGTTACCGATGATGCCGCCTATGTCAGGCCCAAAGGCGAGGGAATAACCCCAGAGCACCCACTGGAGACTGATCAGACAGAGGATGATGAAGCTCTGCATGATCGTGCCCAACGCATTCTTGGAACGCGTCATTCCTCCATAGAACAACGCAACACCCGGCGCGGTCATAAGCAACACCAAAGCCGTCGAGACCAACACCCAGGCCGTATCGCCGGTATCGATCTTCGGCGGTGCGGGAGCCACCGCCGCCGATGAAGCTTCAGCCGCTGGAGCCTGTGCATCGGCATCATGCGCGTACAGGGCCGCCCCTCCTGCCAACATGGTAAGGCTGAGAAGGACCGGCAGAAACTTCTTCATACTGCTGTTATGCGATCGCATCATTGCATCCTTTCATCCTTTGGCTCAGGACGAGGTCCTCAATACGTTCGTTGAAATGGTCTAACCGCAACTATTCATGAATACCTGTTACGTCGTCCGACCCGTAGGCCAGAGCCTTTGGGCTGCGTGTCAATCCTCTCGCCCGGCGGGCTGTTCTCGTTCGGCCTCCTCGCCGGGATACAAGTACGCCTACGTCGGTCTTACTTGCGAGAAGCTCCTGCGGGCTTTGGTCCCGAACGCCGCGCAACGGCATTTATGAATAAGCCGACCTAGGCCAATTTGAACTGGGCGACGGAGGACGTCAGCCCTTCGGCCAGTTGTGCCATGTCTTCGACGGTCACGCGCGCTGAGTCCGTCGCTTTTTGCGTCGCCATGGCACCGCCGGCGAAATCCTTAATCGAGCGACCCACCTGATCCGTCGAGACGGTCTGGTTCGCCGCGGCACTGGCAATGGTCTGTGCCAGATCCGACGAACGCTGGGCAATCCCTGAAATTTCGCTGAACACTTCACCGGTACGCAGCGCGGAGGCCGATCCGGCTTCCACCGCCTGAGTTTCCTGCTCCATGGCGACAACCGCGTCCTGCGTCTCCGTCTGAATCACCTTCACGAGGTCGGTGATTTCCCTGGTGGCTTGCGTCGAGCTTTCGGCGAGTTTCCTGACCTGGTCTGCGACGACGGCAAATCGGGCTCCGGCTTCGCCTGCTCCGGCCGCTTCAATGGCCGCATTCAGCGCGAGCAGGTTGGTCTGATTGGCGATATCACGAATCGTCGACACGATGTGCGAAATTTCTAACGACCGATCACCCAGCCCCTTAACTTGCTTCGACATACGTTGCACGGCTGAACGAATGTTCTGCATGTCCTGCACGGTTTCTTGCACGGCCACGCGTCCTTGTTCCGTCGCCTGCAACACTTGCTTCGCAGATTCCGACGAGGCACCGGCGGTTGCCGAGACCTGACGCATGGAAGAGGTCAACTGATCGACCGCGCTCAACGTCTTCGCGGATTCATCCGCCTGGTGTTTTGCGGTACCGGCCATCTGTCCTGCGCTGTCTCGGAGGGTCCCAGCCGAATGGTTTACGCGTTCGGCTGCATCTCGAACCTGTGTGAGAAGCTGTCCGAACCGGCCAATCATGAGGTTGAACCCGTCCGCGAGGTTGCCGAACATGTCGGCCGTCACCTCACCGCGCTTCGTCAGGTCTCCCTTACCGACGTCCGACACCAAGACGAGGAAGACCATCAACCGCTTTTGCAACTCGTCGCGTTCACCTTCCGCCTTCGCAAGAGCTGTCGTGATGTAGTCCAACATGGCATTGAACGATGTGGCCAGCTGTCCGAGTTCGTCTTTAGACTCGATCTTGGCGCGGACTTTATAGTCGCCGCTGGCGGCCAACTGGGCGACCCCCGCAATATGGATCAGGTTCTTCGAGAAGAAGTTGACAACCCAATACGCGATGCTGATTCCGAGGACCACCGCGATGAGTCCGCCGAGGACGAGGACCAACGTTCCGATGAAGCCGGTAGTCTGCGCATCGTCGTTGAGATCCTTCGCCACATCGTGCATGTCCAATATCTGTTCACGACTACGGTCGAGGACTTTCTCGAATGTCGGCTGCAAATTTACCGTCAAGGCCAAGACCCCGAGGTTTCGCATGTGCTCAGCCTGTACCGAAGTCAGCGACTTCCCGAAACTATCTGCCAGCGCGCTCAGGGCTCCATCGGCCGCCTGGAAATATTGCTCGACGGCCGGCTTCAAAATCGCCAAGTCCTTTGCCTCATCACGGCCTGATCGAGAGACGCGGAGTACGGTATTTCCATAGTCGGCGATAACCTTATTCGTCTTCTTGCGATACGGTGACAACCGCGCGACTTCCGACACAAAATCATCGTGGTTCGTGACGCTGATAATCCCGATCAAGACCTGTTGGTGGTGCGCTAATGCAGTGCCCATTTCACCGAAATCGGCCAATGGAACCGCATAGTCGACGTACACCGCTTGTGACATGGCACTCAACTGCCTAAGCGTCAGCACGCCGGATGCCGCCATTACGAAGATGATGATGCTGACGATACCGTAGCTCGCCATCAGCTTTGTCCGCGTCTTGAGATCGTCGAATCCCCCTCTGACTCCTGTACTTGCAGTCTTTGCCACCCTTGCCATCGCGTCCTCCTTCGCTCTGATCGTACCTGAATTGCGTGAAATTTCCGCTTGTTGTCCCCTTGTTAGCTCATCCCCTCGAGATATGAGAGCATCACCGACGTTTCCAATACGCCTCGGAGCCGATCCTCCAACTTGACGACGGTCGACACGAAGGGAAGCGCCCCTTCCCCCGTGTCGGCTGGAGCCGGCAGAAATTGATCTTTGGCAATGGTACGAATTTCCGGCACCGTATCGACCAGAAGACCGACTTGCCAATTCCCGTGCTTTACCACCACGGCGTACCGCAACGTCGCGTCTGAGTTAAGGGCAAACATCGGTCGCATATCGAGCAACGGAATCACGGTCCCTCGCAGATTCGTGACTCCCACCAAGCCGGCGGGCATCCCGGGAACTGGGGTGATGGATTCGACGACAAAAACTTCTCGCACGCTTTTCAGGTCGATCGTGAAGAGCTCTCCACCCAAAGAGATGATCGCGGCTCGGATGGTCGGGGACCCGGACGCCTGGGTCTGACCGGATCCGGACGAAGCGGTCCCCTGTGCAGTCAGGGCACGAGCTGCAAGCGTTGAGCTCTGTGCGGAGTCCATCAGGGTTAGCCCGTCGCCCTCTTGACGGCGGCCAACAGGTCTTCAGCCTTAAATGGCTTGACGATATAGCCGTTCGCCCCTTGCTGCTGCCCCCAGAACTTATCGCTCTCGTTGCCCTTGGATGTGCAGAGAATGATAGGGATGTCCTTGCAACGGACATCGTTCTTGAGGTCGCGGCAGGTCTGAAAGCCGTTACGGCCAGGCATGACCACGTCCAACACGATCAAATCCGGTTTCACGATGGCCACCTTGTCTTCCAGCTCGTCGCTGCTCGGATAGGATACGACGATATGGTTCGCACCTTTCAGACAGCCTTCGATCAGCTGAAGCTCGGCATAGGAATCATCCACGACGACGATCTTGCTCATTGAGAATCTCCTTATGGTTCGATCTGTGCTAGTTCGCAGGTGGTCATTGCAATCGCCCCTTCTTACTACTTCAACGGAAGGACCAGGCTGACCGCCCCGGCTAAATCCCCTTCCTTCCATCCTTCCTTCTTTATGCCCGTGATGTCCCGCTCTCCCTTAGGCGCACCGTGGCAGCTCAAGCAGGAGGCAGCTGCATATTCGGGGTCAATCACACGCAGCACAGGTCTTCCATCGAATACCGTGTTGCGAACATAACTCTGGCCCTTAGGATGGCGCGGATCGCTGAACATTCGAAGGACTTCCTCCTCGAAATCGTCCGGCTTGTTGTTCGGATTGCGATAATTGACCCCGGTCAGCTTCATACGAACACCGCTCTTTTTATAGAAATGTTCTCCGACGCGGCGGGCAAACACGGCATGAAGGAAACCCTTAAAGCCGACTCCCTGTCTATTGATGATCGGCTGCGCCTCGTCGACCACGTCTCTCTCCGCTTCTACCAAGGCGAGATAGTAATTGGCTTGGGGCACCACATTGGGAATGCGGAGATCGATCTCGGTCTGTCTCTTGAACCGCTCCATGATTTGATCGACCACGAAATCGGCTGTAAAGCCCTTCTCAGCTTTCGTAGCGTCATTAATGGTGGCTTGATGCTCCGATACCACCATGCTGCCGATCTTCACCAATTCGATCAAGTGTCCCGCCACCACTTCGGCCTCGTTCGCGGCTCTCGCCGGCGTACTCCACGCCAACGAGATCGTCGTCATCCCCACCGCCATCATCATGAGAACCTGTCTGCGCATAGGCCTTTCTTCTTGCGTCGGGTCAGCATATTGCCGCTAGTTGTTTCTCTCGGATTAAAATATCGTCACTCGAACTTGAGTGTAGCCGGTCATTCGCCATTGGCAAGAGAATCGACAGTTTTGACATCTCTCGAATCTCACGCCGTCATTGGATCATTGGCTTTTCATGAAAGAGTCATCATCAACCACGGCCACAATGCCCTGGCTGGACTGCAGCAACATACGTGCCGACACAAGAACTTGAAAGGACGACCGATTTCCGATCCAGTCGTGCATGTACACAAATGCTATTAAATCAACAACAACAGGCGTAAACGCTATCGATAGTCATAAACCTGTTCCTCTTCTTCGCGTTTGTGCACAGTTGTGCATCGCAGCCGCATTTTGACATCTTCCGAAGGTTCATCTTCAACGACGAATCCATCTACACACGATCGGGACACGATCGGGCGCTTGAGCCAATTCGCATTTCCCGCATGGTGACAGGGGATTTCTTGTCCTGACAGCCCACCCCATTCCCTTACAAAACCTCAACCTCTGCTAAACCTGAATAGCGCTTATGTATTGGCCACTATGAGGATCTTGGGCAACATCCGAATGACCATGGAGAAACGAAGGACTGCTCTCAGTGATGGCGGCATAATGACCGACTGGAAAAACTTACAAGGAATCAGCATTCACCAGGAGGTGCCGCCATGTTTCAGAACCTGAAAATCGGACGCAAACTCGTATTACAGGGTGTCGGATACATCAAGCCGGTTCGCCAACTGCTCCATGACATGCAGAAGCATCAGGTCGCATTTCTCAGCGGAGCGGCTGAAGCCGCTGCACTGGAGAATCAGATTGTGGAGGATTTACGATCGATCCAAGAAGTGGATGCTCGTTACGGAAAAGAATTAAAAACGACCCACGGCCTTGCTGGATTGACGGAGAAATGGGCCTCAACAAAATCCTTGATTCTTCGCAATTCCAGCTCCAGCAAACCTGAAAACATCAATTTGATGTCCGACGACATCGTCGGCAAGTCAATCCTTCCGCTCATCATCCAGGCCGGAAACACCTCGAATCTCAGCTTGGACCCTGATCCCGATAGTTACTACGCAATGGACACCGTCATTACGAAATTACCCGAGCTAGGGCAAATGATCGAACAGGCCACCGCGCACTCCATCGAACTAATCCTCACTCGCGAGAACAGTGAATCCAAGAAACAACTTATCTCCTTCATCCTGGCGAGAATCGAGCCGGCATTGGAGACGATTAATAATGGACTGCAAACAGCCCTGAACGAGAATCCCTCCTTGCGCGGAAAGCTCCCTGCTCCCATCCGTACGCACATCGAGGCGGTGAAGGCCTTCGACGATATGCTCCGGCGCCAGGTCTTGGACGCGGGGCCAAGCGATTTCGCAAAAGTCGATCTGAAATCTGTGACCGCGAACGGATTGAAAACGCTTGATTCCAATTATGCGTTGTACGACGCCTCGGTAGGAGTCCTTGACGACCTGCTCGCAAACCGCGTCGGCAGATTCAATCAACGCCGGGCATTTTCTCTGCTTATCGCCGGAATCAGCATTTTAATCACGCTACTGTTCATCGCTTCAATTGGACGCAGCATCAGCAAACCGCTCGCCGAGCTTACAGAGGTGACGGATCGTATAAATAAGGGAGATTTGGGCACCCCCGCTGACATCGACCGGCACGATGAAATTGGTCAGCTGGCGGGAGCGATCAACCGACTGCAAAAAACTCTACGAGGCGACAGTAAAATGAAGGCTGCCGCCTAGAAGTCAAGCCTTCGGTGCGGCGGTGAAGGAGACGCATCGCGATAAAACAGATAGCGGAATCAGCACATTCAATGCAAGGCGATCAACGAGGAGAACTACGCGTCTAGGATAAGCCCGGTCTGTCTGGTCCATCTGGTTAGTCTCATGCATCCAAACACACCGAACAGACCACATGAACAAAACAGGTTGGCGGACTTTCAACTATCCTATTAAGAAGACGGGATTCGAAGGAGACGCTCAGGTGCCCTTCGGGTCCCGTTCCCACAAAAACTCCGGCTCACGTTGCTGCTTGGCCATCCAACGGGCCAAGACAAACAAAGCGTCGCTGAGGCGATTCAGGAACCGCACGAGCGCCGGATCCAGACGCTCTTCCCTCCCCAATCGCACACAGAGACGTTCAGCCCGTCGACAGATTGTTCTGGCCTGGTGTAACAAGCTGGAAATCTTCCCGCCCCCTGGGAGAATAAATTCCTTCAACGGCGGCAAGTCTTTCTGACAGCTATCCATGAGTTTTTCCAGGCGAGTCACGTCCCGTGCTGCGACCGTCGGCATATTCTTGAACGTCTGCCCGGGCGCTGTGGCCAGCAGCCCACCCACATCGAACAGCTTGTTTTGCATCCAGCGCAGTTCCTCTTCTAACCGATCGGCAGACGGATGAATCCCGACCAACTCCGCATTAAACGCCCTGACGACCCCGATCGTCGAGTTCAGTTCGTCCACGTCCCCATAGGCCTCCACCCGCACGCTGTCCTTCCAGACCTGCTGGCCACCGGCCAACCGTGTTTTCCCCTTGTCACCAGTCTTCGTGTAAACCTTCGTAATACGCATACCGACTCCCTTCTTCATCGCTCTTCAAATACAGAATAGATCACTCCCATATTCACATACTGCTCTAGGTGGTTAGCCCAGCGATCCAGTTCAGCGCGCAGTTGCGTCGCAACGAGTTCAGACTTGAGAGACGAAATAGGCGGCAGCCCCTTCCGGTCACGTGCGCGGTTCAACCAACCCCTGCGGAACCCAGCTTGATCGAACAAACCATGAATGCTGGTACCCCAGACACGGCCATTCTCACTTGCAGCGCCTTCATCACCTCTCGCGTTGCCTTCCCATATTTTAGATGTTTCAATTTGAAAACACGGGTGGGCAGCTCCACGACTGGTGCGCCCCATGTGGATTTCATAGCCACGAACTGGCGCGTGCGGTTCCACGCCATGAAGCAGCGACGTGGCACGAACTTGTCGGCAGATCTTTGGCGCATCAAGCTCCGTCGTCACATCGAGGAACCTCAATCCTATTGACCTTCCTCCCCGCTCCAATCCCTTGGGATCGGCGATCTCTTGGCCAAGCATCTGGTACCCGCCGCAGATTCCAACCAGCTCGCCCCCTCTATGCACATGCGATTCCACGGCAGACGGGAATCCTGATGTCACAAGATAATCGAGGTCTTCGAGCGTATTCTTACTCCCAGGAAGAATCACCACGTCAGCTCCTCGGAGATCGTCCGGTGAAGCGGCAAACCGAAGCGCCACATCCTTCTCAGCTGCCAATGCATTGAAATCCGTGAAGTTGCTCATACGAGGCAGCAGAACCACGGCTACGTTTGTGAGATCGGGCTTGAACTGAACCGACCGGGAACGAGCCAGATCGAGGCTATCCTCTTGATCCAACCGAAGGTCTCGAAGAAATGGAACGACTCCCAGGACCGGAAGACCGGTACGCGTCTCAAGTATACGGACACCATCTTCAAAAAGCCGACGATCTCCGCGGAACTTATTCACGATCACACCGCACACGCGCTGTCGTTCATGCGGCGCTAACAAGTCGAGCGTCCCAATGATCTGCGCGAAAACCCCTCCCCGATCAATATCCGCCACCAAAACAACTGATGCATCGGCCAACTCGACAACAGGCCAGTTCACCATGTCTCGATCGCGAAGATTAATTTCTGCAGCGCTCCCCGCCCCTTCGATCACGACGCACTCATACTCGCTGGCCAGTCGCACATAGCAGTCTCGAACAATGTTGAAAAGCGTCTCTTTCCGCTCAAAGTATGCGAACGCATCCAACGCCTCGTAGACCTTCCCTCTCACGACCACCTGAGACCGCGAATCAGATTCGGGCTTCAGCAGAATCGGATTCATATCCACCGTCGGCTCGATCCCGCAGGCCTGAGCTTGCAGCGCCTGCGCTCGGCCAATCTCCCCGCCATTAAGCGTGACGAAAGAATTCAGCGCCATGTTTTGCGCCTTGAATGGCGCGACCCGTGCACCTTTGCGAGACAAGAGCCGGCAGAGCCCGGCGACGATGAGGCTCTTTCCCACATCGGAGCCAGTTCCGAGAATCGCTGCTGCCCTTGCTTGCCCCACGGCTTTACCTGAACGCATGTGTGATCAGGATTACAAACCCTCAAACCGATAGCTCAAACCACCATAGATAGCGATGCCGGGAGCCGGCATCACGAAACGCTCAACGGCGCCACCACCCGTAAGCGTATTTGGCGCCATGATACCAGACGTATAGTAGCGTTGATCCAGCATATTATTGAGTATCAGAAAGCCGCCTAGATACCCGCCGGGAACAGGTTGCTCGTACGCAATGCGGCTGTTGAGCGTGAAGTAGCCTGGAATGCGCGATTGCGCATTCTCTTCGTCACCTTGGTGAAACTGCGTACTCACGTAGAGTCCGGTCAATGACACAGTCCAGCCAGACGCAGGATGATAATTTCCCGTCACACTTAACCGATTCTTTGGAACGAGGGGGAGACTGTCGCCCCTCTTTACGTGCTCCAGAAATGGATTGAAACCCACAAAATACGGATTCAGGACCAGATCGTTCTGAAATGTCGCCTGGGTATAGGTATAGTTCACCACTCCGTCGAAATACTGGTTCAATCTGGCCTTGAAGGTCGTCTCGATGCCCTGACGCCTCGACTCCGGAATATTCTGGTTTGTCGTCCCCGGGCAGAGAGTGGGGTCTCCGCATGCGAGAAAAATCTCATCTCGGACATCGACCCGGAATAGTGCCAGGCTCGCTTCACCCCAGGTTTGAATACGCCCTCGCGCGCCTACCTCGAAATTGTTCGATCGTACAGGCCTGAGGTTGGGATTTCCCGATCCAAAAGGTCCAAGCCCTGAACCGAACAGCTCGTTATAGGTCGGCACGCGAAATCCCTGGCCGTAATTGAAGTACAGGCTCGCACTTGGCGTAACCAGATAGGTCAGCCCTGCGCGAGGGGTTGTCCGATGAAAGGCTTTTGAGCCGTTATTGGTACTTTCTAGATTATCGATGAAGTCAAGATCATTGCGATCGTATCGAACTCCGGCAGTCAAGATCAGTTGTGACGTCAGATGCAGAGTGTCCTGCGCGTAGAGTCCGAGAATCGTTTCATCTGTCGATCGTAAAGACGGGAACGATCCAGGGAACGAAAAGAACGAGGCAACTGACCGATTGCCAAAGTCGTTTCTGGTGTATTCGTTCCCCAGAACAAGCGCATTACGGAGGCCAAACAGGCTGGCCTCATGATTGAGTTGAAAGACTCCTCCGCGAGATTCAGTCGTGAAGATATTGCTGCTTTGAGAGCTTTGCCCTCTGGTGAATTGATCTTGTGCAAGACGTCGGTAAAAACCGTTGACGTTAACGGAGAATCCAAATGGCAGTTCATGCCTGGCGTTTAATCGCAGCACGCTCGTCTCTGAGTCAAAAAAGTCGCCCGGCGTAAAGTTCCGTTTGGGGTCAATCGCGGCCTGGCTGAGAGGTAACGTCCCGGCCTGCTGAAGCCGATCCTTAACATAGGTATAGGACACGGTGATATCCGTGTGATCAGTCGGGCGATATCCCAGCTTGCCGAAAAATCTAGAGATACGAGCTGCGGATTCGTCTCGATAGCCTGATTCTGTCTCCCGGCTGAAGTTGGTGTAGTAATCGAATTTTCCGATCGGCCCGCTCGCATTGAGGGTGTAGCGTTCCCGATGGAAGCTACCGAATAAGGTCTCGCCCGTTGCCTGGTGTTTGTCTGTGCCTCGCTTGGTGATAATATTAATGACCCCTCCCATGGCATTCTTGCCATAGATTGCGGCGGCCCCAGGAATGATCTCGATCCGGTCGATCGTTTCATACGGGATAAGGTCGAAGTTGACGGTGTTGAAATCCGGTTCGTTCATCCGCTGACCGTCCACGAACACCGAAGTATTCGGGACCGGTTGTCCGTTGAAGCCGCGGAGATCGATGGTTTGCTGAAAGGCATTACCGACACCGTCGTACATCACGATGCCGGTCGCCGATTGTATGGCTTCTTGTACCGTCTTTGCACCACTCTTTTGGATATCCTCTGCGGTGATGACGGTCACTTTTGCCGGAAGCGTTCTGGCATCGACCGGGGCATCGGGCAAGCGGGTACTAGACACCACGACTTCTCGTGTCTCGATCACATCATCGGACTGTGCGTTGGCACGACTAGTGACAGTGGAAAGCAGTATGCCGACAAGAAAATAAACGCAGAGACTCCGCAGACAAAATCTCACAATAACCTCCCTTTGACTCGAAGGGCTGTGTAGAAACATCTGTCAGCTGGGTTTCCTGACTTGCGGATCGTCGTTCCCCTGCGCCTTCCCATCTGAAGCGTGCGTCGTAAAACGTGAGACGTAAAAGGACTGGCTACTTCCCTTACGTTTTACGTTTCACTTTTCACGCTTCAAGACAGTGGCTCTTCTGCAGGATCACTCCCCGCTTACAGTGGCGGCACCGTGATGGCTTTACACCATCTTCCCCGTTGCTGATGATTTCTCTCTGAGCTCTCCTCCTGATTAAAAATACCGTGCCCTGACAATAAACGAGAGGATCGGGCACGAAC